>NZ_JASHKY010000012.1:0-163035 GCF_030056935.1 Rhodococcus sp. IEGM 1302
CCGAGCTCGAGAAGCTGACCGGCAAGCAGGTTCAGCTGAACATCCTCGAGGTCAAGAACGCAGAAGCTGAAGCACAGCTCGTCGCACAGGGTGTGGCCGAGCAGCTCTCGAACCGCGTTGCCTTCCGTCGTGCAATGCGCAAGGCCATCCAGTCGGCCATGCGTCAGCCCAACGTCAAGGGAATCCGCGTTCAGTGCTCCGGTCGTCTCGGCGGCGCCGAGATGTCCCGGTCGGAGTTCTACCGCGAAGGCCGTGTGCCGCTGCACACGCTTCGTGCGGACATCGACTACGGCCTCTACGAGGCCAAGACCACCTTCGGTCGCATCGGCGTCAAGGTCTGGATCTACAAGGGCGACATCGTCGGTGGCAAGCGTGAGCTCGCCGCCAACACGGCCGCACCGGCCGGGGATCGCCCGCGTCGTGAGCGTCCGAGCCGTCCGCGTCGTTCCGGTGCCACCGGTACCACTGCGACCAGCACCGAGGCCGGCCGCGCAGCGACCGCAACCGCCGATGCTCCCGCAACTGAACAGAATCAGGAGGGCTGACGCATGTTGATCCCACGGCGGGTCAAGCACCGCAAGCAGCACCACCCGAGCCGTTCGGGTGCCGCCAAGGGCGGTACCCAGGTGACCTTCGGTGACTACGGCATCCAGGCTCTCGAGCCTGCCTACATCACCAACCGGCAGATCGAGTCCGCTCGTATCGCCATGACTCGGCACATCAAGCGTGGCGGCAAGATCTGGATCAACATCTTCCCGGATCGCCCCCTCACGAAGAAGCCGGCCGAAACCCGAATGGGTTCCGGTAAGGGTTCGCCCGAGTGGTGGATTGCCAACGTCAAGCCCGGACGCGTTCTGTTCGAGATGACATACCCCAACGAGGAGATTGCTCGTGAGGCCCTGCGCCGCGCGATGCACAAGCTCCCGTGCAAGTGCCGGATCGTGACCAGAGAGGAGCAGTTCTGATGGCTACTGGAACCCCAGCAGCAGAGCTCCGCGAGCTCAGTGAAGACGAGCTGGTCACCCGGCTCCGTGAGTCGAAGGAAGAGCTTTTCAACCTTCGTTTCCAGATGGCTACCGGCCAGATGGACAACAACCGACGACTGCGCACCGTTCGTCACGAGATCGCGCGCATCTACACCGTCCTGCGTGAGCGTGAGCTCGGACTCGCTGTGGGTCCGGATGCAGGTGACGCGGCATGAGTGAGGAAAAAGCAGTGAGCACAGAAGAGCGCGCGAGCCGTAAGGTCCGTGTCGGATACGTCGTGTCCGACAAGATGGAAAAGACGATCGTGGTCGAGCTCGAAGACCGCGTCAAGCACAAGCTCTACGGCAAGATCATCCGCCGTACGACCAAGGTGAAGGCGCACGACGAGAACGGCGTTGCCGGCGTCGGCGACCGCGTTCAGCTGATGGAAACCCGTCCGCTGTCCGCGACGAAGCACTGGCGTCTGGTCGAGGTCCTCGAAAAGGCCAAGTAAGCCTGATCGAATCCTCGAGCTGATCGAGTATCACCGAATGGCCCGCTTCCCCTTGGGGGAGTGGGCCATTCGGCTTTCCGGGGGCTTTCGGGGCTTTCCGGGCGAAGGGTTCGAGTTGCGTCGAGTACGGCTGATTTGGTATTCGGTGAA
The DNA here is from genome assembly GCF_030056935.1 of Rhodococcus sp. IEGM 1302. Classification (NCBI taxonomy): domain Bacteria; kingdom Bacillati; phylum Actinomycetota; class Actinomycetes; order Mycobacteriales; family Nocardiaceae; genus Rhodococcus; species Rhodococcus sp. IEGM 1302. Next base: position 1,630 of record NZ_JASHKY010000012.1, read on the forward strand.
CCCTTCCCTACAATAGAACGGTTGCCTGTGGCAGAGGTGTGTCTTCACGTGCGCAGCTCGAACGGTGCTTGCAGTGATCGTCTCCCGACGTCAGTCGGTGGGACTGCAGCTCAGACACGACGCAGGTGGCAACAATGACCGCGCGCACCGGGTCGGTAATCCGTTGCGCACGAAATTCCAGGTCTAGGGAGATCAAGTGATTCAGCAGGAGTCGCGAGTTCGCGTCGCTGATAACACGGGTGCCAAGGAAATCCTTTGCATCCGCGTTCTCGGCGGTTCGTCACGTCGCTACGCCGGGATCGGTGACGTCATCGTCGCCACCGTCAAGGACGCAATCCCCGGTGGAAACATCAAGAAGGGTGAGGTCGTCAAGGCCGTCATCGTTCGCACGACCAAGGAGCGCCGTCGTCCGGACGGTTCCTACATCAAGTTCGACGAGAACGCTGCAGTGCTCATCAAGGCTGACAGTGATCCCCGTGGAACCCGCATCTTCGGACCCGTCGGCCGTGAGCTGCGCGAGAAGAAGTTCATGAAGATCGTTTCGCTTGCCCCGGAGGTGCTGTGATGAAGGTGCACAAGGGTGACACCGTTCTGGTCATCGCCGGCAAGGACAAGGGCGCGAAGGGCAAGGTCATTCAGGCCTACCCCGCGACCGACAAGGTCCTCGTCGAAGGCGTGAACCGAATCAAGAAGCACACCGCGGTTTCCGCGAACGAGCGCGGAGCATCCTCCGGCGGCATCGTCACGCAGGAAGCCCCGATCCACGTTTCCAACGTTGCAGTCGTCGACTCGGACGGAAACCCCACCCGCGTGGGCTACCGCACCGACGAAGAGTCCGGCAAGCGCGTTCGGATTTCCCGGAAGAACGGGAAGGACATCTGACATGACCTCCACCGAAAACAAGGTCCAGCCGCGCCTCAAGGCACGCTACCGCGCTGAGATCAAGGACGCGCTCAACAGCGAGTTCGACTACTCGAACGTCATGCAGATCCCCGGCGTCGTCAAGGTTGTCGTCAACATGGGCGTCGGCGACGCTGCCCGTGACGCCAAGCTGATCAACGGCGCTGTCCATGACCTGTCGCTGATCACGGGCCAGAAGCCCGAGATCCGCAAGGCACGTAAGTCCATCGCGCAGTTCAAGCTCCGCGAAGGTATGCCCATCGGTGCACGCGTCACCCTCCGTGGTGACCGCATGTGGGAGTTCCTGGACCGCCTCGTGTCTGTCGCTCTGCCCCGTATCCGCGACTTCCGCGGTCTCTCGGGCAACCAGTTCGACGGCAACGGCAACTACACGTTCGGCCTCAACGAGCAGTCGATGTTCCACGAGATCGACGTGGACAAGATCGATCGCCCCCGCGGCATGGACATCACCGTCGTGACCACCGCAACCAACAACGAAGAAGGCCGTGCACTGCTCAAGCACCTCGGCTTCCCGTTCAAGGAGAACTGAGCGCATGGCTAAGAAGGCATTGGTCAACAAGGCCAACAAGAAGCCCAAGTTCGCGGTTCGCGCCTACACCCGCTGCCAGCGGTGCGGTCGCCCGCACTCGGTGTTCCGCAAGTTCGGCTTGTGCCGTATCTGCGTTCGCGAGATGGCTCACGCCGGCGAGCTTCCCGGAGTTCGCAAGAGCTCTTGGTGATCTGAGGCCCTCGGGCTTCGTCACACCACGCATGTGAATGGGCGTGGGTTCCTTTGGAACCCACGCCCATTCGTGGTTTTCATCGAGATGTGAATCGTGCCGATCCTGAAAAGAACTGCCCCGCTGCGACTCTGGTTGAAAGCGATCATCGTTCGTCGGTGTCGTTCTTCGGTGCCGAACGAGCAGTTCAGATTTCGGGGTGCGTCGATAGCTTCCCGATCGCATCCTTCGGGCGGCAGTGGGGGAGGCGACATGGGATCCCGGTGGACACCTGCGCCAAAGTTCCCTACACTAGAGCGGTTGCCGTGGCTGACGCATGCGTTCAGCTCGGTGCGGTAACTTACGCCGTCTGACACAAGTCGGACGGCCCAGCCGAATTGCTGGAGGCCCACGATCGGATTCGTCCGGTGTTGCATGGGAACCACAGCGAGAAAGGTGTCGAGGTCGACCTATGACCATGACTGACCCCATCGCAGACTTCTTGACGCGTCTGCGCAACGCCAACACGGCGTACCACGATGAGGTGAAGCTTCCCCACTCGAAGATCAAGGCGAACATCGCCGAGATCCTCAAGCGCGAGGGCTACATCTCCGATTTCCGTACCGAAGACGCAGAGGTCGGCAAGACCCTCATCGTCGATCTGAAGTACGGTCCCAGCCGCGAGCGTAGCCTCGCCGGCGTGCGTCGCGTTTCCAAGCCCGGTCTCCGGGTTTACGCGAAGTCCACCAACCTGCCCAAGGTCCTCGGAGGCCTCGGCGTGGCCATCATCTCCACGTCGTCCGGTCTGCTCACCGATCGCCAGGCGGCCAATCAAGGAGTAGGCGGGGAAGTCCTCGCCTACGTCTGGTAAGGGAGGCCACCACAATGTCGCGTATTGGAAAGATTCCGGTCACCGTCCCCGCGGGCGTTGACGTCACGATCAGCGGCCAGGATGTCACCGTCAAGGGTCCCAAGGGCACCCTCGCGCTGACCATCTCCGAGCCCATCGCAATCGAAAAGGCAGAGGACGGCTCGCTGAGCGTCACGCGCCCCGACGACGAGCGTCGTAGCCGCGCGCTGCACGGTCTGTCGCGGACCCTGGTTGCGAACATCATCACCGGTGTCACCGAGGGTTACACGAAGAAGATGGAGATCCACGGTGTTGGTTACCGTGTGGCACTGAAGGGCAAGGACCTCGAGTTCGCGCTCGGCTTCAGCCACCCGGTGCCGATCGAGGCTCCTGAAGGCATCACCTTCGTCGTCGAGTCGCCCACCCGGTTCTCGGTGTCCGGCATCGACAAGCAGAAGGTCGGGCAGATCTCGGCCAACATCCGTCGTCTCCGTCGTCCGGACCCGTACAAGGGTAAGGGCGTGCGTTACGAGGGTGAGCAGATCCGCCGCAAGGTCGGAAAGACGGGTAAGTGATATGAGCCAGACTGCAAACCAGAAAGCCAAGCGGATTCCGCTGGGCAAGGATGCGTCCACCAAGCGTCGTCTCTCGAAGACGCGTCGTCACTTCCGTCTCCGCAAGAAGGTCTCCGGCACGCCCGAGCGTCCCCGCTTGGTCGTCAACCGGTCCTCGCGCCACATCCACGTCCAGCTCGTGGACGACCTGGCCGGCCACACCCTGGCCTCCGCGTCGACCATCGAAGCAGACGTGCGCGTGGCAGAAGGCGACAAGAAGGCTGCGAGCGCGAAGGTCGGTCAGCTGATCGCCGAGCGCGCCAAGGCTGCCGGCGTGGAAGCAGTTGTCTTCGACCACGGCGGACACGGCTACCACGGTCGCATCGCGGCCCTGGCAGACGCGGCTCGCGAAGGCGGGTTGAAGTTCTGATGACCAACATTTTCAACGGAAGGACAGCCTGATGCCGGGACGTCAAAGGCGTGACGGCGGAAGCGGACCCGCCGGACAGAATGGCCCCAACAGCGGTGACAACAGCAACGCTCGTGGGGACAACCGTGGTGGCGGCCGTGACCGTCGCGACGGTGGCCGTGGCGGAAACGCTGCGGAGAAGTCACAGTTCATCGAGCGCGTTGTCACGATCAACCGCGTTTCCAAGGTCGTCAAGGGTGGTCGTCGCTTCAGCTTCACCGCTCTGGTGATCGTCGGAGACGGCAACGGACTGGTCGGCGTCGGCTACGGAAAGGCCAAGGAAGTTCCCGCGGCCATCCAGAAGGGTGTCGAGGAGGCTCGCAAGAGCTTCTTCCGCGTCCCGATGATCGCCAACACCATCACTCACCCCGTTCAGGGTGAGGCTGCTGCCGGCATCGTCATGCTTCGCCCGGCAAGCCCCGGTACCGGTGTTATCGCCGGTGGCGCTGTGCGCGCCGTGCTGGAGTGCGCTGGTATCGCGGACATCCTGTCGAAGTCGCTCGGTAGCGACAACGCCATCAACGTCGTGCATGCGACCGTTGCTGCGCTCAAGGGTCTGCAGCGTCCCGAGGAAGTTGCGGCTCGCCGCGGCCTCACCCTCGAAGAGGTTGCACCCGCCGGCATGCTTCGCGCTCGCGCACAGGCTGCTGGGAGTGTGAAGTAATGGCAGATCTCAAGGTCACTCAGATCAAGAGCATCATCGGGACCAAGCAGAACCAGAAGGATTCTCTGCGCACGCTGGGTCTCAAGGGCATCCGTCAGACCGTTGTTCGTGAGGACAACGCACAGAACCGCGGTCTGATCAACGTGGTGCGCCACCTCGTAACAGTTGAGGAGGTCTAACCATGACCATCAAACTGCACCACCTGCGCCCCGCTCCGGGATCCAAGTCCAACAAGATTCGTGTTGGACGCGGTGAGGGCGGCAAGCGTGGTAAGACCGCAGGTCGCGGTACCAAGGGCACCAAGGCACGTAACACCGTGCGCGTGGGCTTCGAGGGTGGACAGATGCCGCTTCACATGCGTCTGCCCAAGCTCAAGGGCTTCACGAACCCGTTCCGCGTCGAGTACCAGGTCGTCAATGTCGGCGACATCGCCCGTCTGTTCCCCGAAGGTGGAGCAATCACGGTCGAGGATCTCGTCGCCAAGGGCGCAGTCCGCAAGAACCAGCTCGTCAAGGTTCTGGGCGACGGCGAACTGACAGTTGCCGTTCAGGTGACCGTCGACAAGTTCACCGGTTCCGCCAAGGAAAAGATTGCTGCTGCCGGTGGTTCCGCCACCGAGCTGTGAGTGATCACGCGTAGCTAGTCCGATGGCCGCAGCGCAGCGTTTGCTGCGGTGCGGCCATCGGCGTCTACGAGGTCGTGTCACAGGTACGAGGTCGTGTCACAGATTGGTCGTGCATGCTCGGACGGGCCAGTATTCTGGTCACCGAGTGGCAAATGTATCTTCGGCTTACCCGGTTTTCGTGGTCTGCCCGCCTAGTTCCCAAATGCTCACTGTTAGAGTTCAAAAGTTCGACAGGTCAAAACGATCTGTCTCCCTACCGTCGTGCCAGGAGGATCTTTGCTTTCCGCCTTCGTCTCGGCCCTCAGGACCCCAGACCTGAGGCGGAAGATCCTCTTCACCCTCGGCTTGGTGGCTCTGTATCGGGTCGGCGCTCTCATCCCGTCCCCAGGTGTCGACTACGGCCGTGTGCGTCAGTGCATCGATATCGCCAACTCCGGTGACTCAGCAGGTATCTACTCGCTGATCAACCTGTTCTCCGGCGGCGCTCTGCTGCAGATGTCGATCTTTGCGATCGGCATCATGCCGTACATCACGGCGAGCATCATCGTGCAGCTCCTGACCGTGGTGATTCCGAAGTTCGAGGAACTTCGGAAAGAAGGCCAGTCCGGCCAGGCCAAGATGACGCAGTACACGCGTTACCTGTCCATTGCTCTGGCAATCCTGCAGTCGACCGGCATCGTCGCTCTTGCGGCACGCGGACAGTTGCTCCAGGGCTGTGACGACATCATCGCCGACAAGTCGATCTTCGGTCTTGTCATCATCGTGCTGGTCATGACTGCCGGTGCTGCCATGGTCATGTGGTTCGGCGAGGTCATCACCGAACGTGGCGTCGGCAACGGCATGTCCCTCCTCATCTTCGCCGGTATCGCATCGCGTATCCCGAGCGAGGGCAAGGCAATCCTCGACAGCCGTGGTCCGCTGGTCTTCGCCTTCGTCTGCCTCGCAGCGCTGCTGATCATCGCCGGTGTCGTCTTCGTCGAGCAGGGTCAGCGTCGTATCCCGGTGCAGTACGCGAAGCGGATGGTCGGACGCAAGATGTACGGCGGATCCTCGACGTACCTGCCTCTGAAGGTGAACCAGGCCGGCGTCATCCCGGTGATCTTCGCGTCTTCACTGCTGTACCTCCCGAACTTGATTGCACAGCTGACTTCGGCCAGTACAGCGGTCGACCCCAGTTGGTGGCAGCGCCTCATCAACACCTACCTGGTGAATCCGGCCAACCCGGTGTACATCGCGATCTACTTCGGCCTGATCGTCTTCTTCACGTACTTCTACGTCGCCATCACCTTCAATCCCGAAGAGCGCGCCGACGAGATGAAGAAGTTCGGCGGCTTCATCCCCGGTATCCGACCCGGTCAGCCGACCGCGGACTACCTCAACTACGTGCTGAGTCGCATCACCCTTCCGGGTGCGATTTACCTCGGCACCATTGCTGTTCTGCCCAACCTGTTCCTCGACATCGGGAATGGCGGCGGCGCGCAGAACCTGCCGTTCGGTGGCACCGCGGTGCTGATCATGGTCAGCGTCGGCCTGGACACCGTGAAGCAGATCGAGAGTCAGCTAATGCAGCGTAACTATGAAGGGTTCCTCAAGTGAGACTTGTCCTCCTTGGTCCTCCCGGTGCCGGCAAGGGCACCCAGGCCGCTATCTTGTCCGAGAAGTTCGGCGTTCCCCATATCTCCACGGGTGATCTCTTCCGCGCGAACATCGGTCAGGCCACCGCTCTCGGTGTGGAAGCAAAGAAGTACATCGACGCCGGCGAACTCGTACCGAGCTCGATCACCAACGACATGGTGAAGGCTCGCGTCGCAGAACCGGACGCAGCAAACGGTTTCCTTCTCGACGGATTTCCGCGCTCGGTCGAACAGGCTCAGGCACTCGAGGGAATCTTGAAGGATCTCGACACCAAGCTCGACGGTGTCCTCTCCTTCGTCGTCGACGAGGACATCGTGGTCGAGCGTATGCTCGCCCGCGGTCGTGCAGACGACACCGAGGACGTCATTCGCAACCGACTCCGGGTCTACCGCGACGAGACGTCACCGCTGTTCGATTACTACAAGGACAGCATCGTCTCCGTCGACGCGATCGGCGAGGTCGAAGAGGTCAACGCTCGCGCACTGGCAGCGTTGGGTAAGTAATGGTCTTCGGGCGCAAACGCAAGGTTGTTCCGTTCCGCTCCGCGGGCGAACTCGACGCGATGGCTGCTGCCGGCGCCATCGTGGGTTCGGCTCTGGTGGCGGTTCGCGCTGCGGCGAAGCCCGGTGTCAGCACTTTGGAATTGAACGCGGTCGCTGAATCCGTCATTCGTGACGCCGGCGCCGTGCCCTCGTTCCTCGGGTACCACGGCTTCACCGGCTCGATCTGCTCTTCGGTCAACGATCGCGTCGTTCACGGAATCCCTTCAGCTCAGGACATCCTGGCTGAAGGCGACCTGGTTTCCATCGACTGTGGCGCGATCCTCGACGGATGGCACGGTGACTCCGCTTGGACGTTCGGTGTCGGTGAGATCAGCGTCGCCGATCAGGAGCTCAGCGAAGCCACTCGGCTTTCGATGGAAGCCGGGATCGCGGCAATGATCGCCGGCAACCGTCTGACGGATGTTTCGCACGCGATCGAGGTCGGTACTCATGCCGCCGAGAAGTTGCACGGTCGTTCCTACGGCATCGTCGACGGATACGGCGGACACGGAATCGGCCGGGAAATGCACATGGATCCGTTCCTCGCCAATGAAGGTGCCCCGGGTAAGGGTCCTGAACTGGTTGTCGGATCTTGCCTGGCGATTGAGCCGATGCTCACGCTCGGCACCACCGACACGGTGATTCTCGACGACGACTGGACCGTTGTGACGACCGACGGGTCCCGTGCGGCGCACTGGGAACACACTGTCGCAGTGACCGAAGACGGTCCGCGGATTCTGACACTCCGGCCGGAGTAGTCGACACAGTCGCTGACAAGTGTTGGCAGCGAGCATGATTCATGTTCGAGAAGTCCCAGCCTCATTTCGAGGCTGGGACTTTTTCGATGGGGGAGCGGTGTGCGTCGTCACCCTGACCGGAGGCGCATTTGGCCTGGTCGTTTACATCGCGTAACATGGCTAGGCGGTGCGCTATGCGCGTCGATAGTTCGTGTGCCTACGCCCGGATCGCTCCGGGATCGGGCTTTCGAACTGCCGGCGATCTTTCCATTGCGTGCCAATGTAACGGAAGCCGATGCACGAAGCATGCCAAACCAAACGGATCGCGGAGGATATGGCTAAGAAAGACGGGGCCATCGAGGTCGAAGGACGAGTAGTCGAGCCGCTGCCCAATGCGATGTTCCGCATTGAGCTCGAGAATGGCCACAAGGTCCTCGCCCACATCAGCGGAAAGATGCGTCAGCACTACATTCGCATCCTCCCGGAAGATCGCGTTGTCGTAGAGCTCTCGCCCTACGATTTGTCGCGCGGACGCATCGTTTACCGCTACAAGTAACGAACTTCCCGGACCTGACCTGGGTCAGGGAGAAGTATGTCTGCCGCGGTTCATCGCGGCGGGCTGCGACAAAACAGGAGATCAGAAGACGTGAAGGTTCAGCCGAGCGTCAAGAAGATCTGCGAGAAGTGCAAAGTGATTCGCCGTAACGGTCGAGTCATGGTGATCTGCGAGAACCTGCGTCACAAGCAGCGTCAGGGCTAGATCTAGCTTTTCGAAGATCTGCTTGGCAACAAGCAAAGAAGACCTCCCAGTACCAGCCATTGTTGACGAGACCCCACGCGATCGTTCACCGATCGCCAAGGTCGGACAATGGTTCACCCCCGGCACGGAGGCCGGGGCCCCACTGAGTTAGTTGATGAGATCATCTGCGCCTTCGGGCGTCGGTACTCGGCAAGAGGCACAGGGGAAGGGCTGGGAGCAGACCTCCGCACACCGATAAGGAAATGCCACCATGGCACGTCTCTCTGGTGTTGATCTTCCTCGCGAAAAGCGCATGGAGATCGCACTGACATACATCTACGGCATCGGCCGTACCCGCTCCAAGGAAATCCTTGACGCCACCGGCGTCAGCCCGGATCTCCGGAGCAAGGACCTCTCGGACGAGGACCTGGCAAAGCTCCGCGAGTACATCGAGGAGTCGCTCAAGGTCGAGGGTGACCTTCGCCGCGAGGTTCAGGCCGACATCCGTCGCAAGATCGAGATCGGCTGCTACCAGGGCCTGCGCCACCGTCGTGGTCTGCCCGTGCGTGGTCAGCGCACCAAGACCAACGCCCGTACCCGTAAGGGTCCGAAGCGCACCATTGCCGGCAAGAAGAAGGCGAAGTAATGCCCCCGAAGTCACGTAGCACCGGTCCGAAGAAGACCCAGAAGACGCGTCGCAGGGATAAGAAGAACATCCCGCACGGCGCCGCTCACATCAAGAGCACCTTCAACAACACCATCGTGTCCATCACGGACCCCGCCGGAAATGTCATTTCCTGGGCGTCTTCGGGACACGTCGGCTTCAAGGGTTCGCGTAAGTCGACTCCCTTCGCCGCTCAGCTTGCTGCTGAGAGCGCTGCCCGTAAGGCGCAGGAGCACGGTGTCAAGAAGGTTGACGTGTTCGTCAAGGGACCGGGATCCGGTCGCGAGACCGCAATCCGTTCCCTCCAGGCCGCTGGCCTCGAGGTCGGCACCATTTCCGATGTAACCCCCCAGCCGCACAACGGCTGCCGTCCGCCCAAGCGGCGTCGGGTATAGCGGGAAGGATAGGTAGAAGAAAATGGCACGTTATACCGGACCCATCACCCGCAAGTCGCGTCGTCTGCGCGTCGACCTCGTTGGAGGCGACCAGGCATTCGAGCGTCGCCCGTACCCGCCCGGACAGCACGGCCGCGCGCGTATCAAGGAGAGCGAGTACCTGCTCCAGCTGCAGGAGAAGCAGAAGGCTCGCTTCACCTACGGCGTCATGGAGAAGCAGTTCCGCCTGTACTACAAGGAGGCGAACAACCGCCCCGGCAAGACCGGCGAGAACCTGCTTCGCATCCTCGAGTCGCGTCTCGACAACGTCGTGTACCGCGCAGGCCTCGCTCGCACGCGCCGTCAGGCACGTCAGCTGGTCACGCACGGTCACCTTCTCGTGAACAACAAGAAGGTCGACATCCCGAGCTACCGCGTCTCGCAGTACGACATCATCGATGTCAAGGAGAAGTCGCTCTCCACGCTTCCGTTCCAGGTTGCGCGTGAGACCGTCGGCGATCGCCCGGTTCCCGGGTGGCTGCAGGTTGTCGGCTCGCGTCTGCGGATCCTGGTTCACCAGCTTCCCGAGCGCGCGCAGATCGACATCGCTCTGCAGGAACAGCTCATCGTCGAGTACTACTCGAAGTAAGGCGCTTCGCACCCCGTGAGTGGTTGAGGAGTCTCCGGACTCCTCAACCACTCACAGGGCCGCAGGCCCTTTCCCATCGTGGGCGTCAAATAGTGGACGTCCGTACAGGAGGAAATACCAATGCTCATTTCTCAGCGACCCACGCTGACCGAAGAGGTCATCGCTGATAACCGCTCGAAGTTCGTCATCGAGCCCCTGGAGCCAGGTTTCGGGTACACGCTCGGCAATTCGCTGCGCCGCACGCTGCTCTCGTCGATCCCCGGCGCTGCTGTCACCAGCATCCGTATCGACGGCGTTCTCCACGAGTTCACCACCGTCCCGGGCGTGAAGGAAGATGTCACCGACATCATCCTGAACCTCAAGGGCCTCGTCGTGAACTCCGAAGAGGACGAGCCGGTCACCATGTACGTCCGCAAGCAGGGCCCCGGCGCTGTTACTGCAGGCGACATCGTGCCCCCGGCAGGCGTCACCGTGAACAACCCTGATCTGCACATCGCCACCCTGAACGACAAGGGAAAGCTGGAGATCGAGCTCGTAGTCGAGCGCGGTCGCGGCTATGTCCCCGCCGTTCAGAACAAGGCGTCCGGCGCAGAGATCGGCCGTATCCCGGTCGACTCGATCTACTCGCCGGTGCTCAAGGTCACCTACAAGGTGGAGGCCACTCGCGTCGAACAGCGCACCGACTTCGATCGGCTCGTTCTCGACGTGGAAACGAAGAACTCCATCACCGCACGGGACGCGCTCGCTTCGGCGGGCAAGACCCTGGTTGAGCTCTTCGGCCTGGCCCGTGAGCTGAACGTCGAAGCAGAAGGAATCGAGATCGGACCCTCGCCTGCCGAGGCCGATCACATCGCTTCCTTCGGACTCCCCATCGAGGATCTGGACCTCACGGTCCGCTCCTACAACTGCCTCAAGCGCGAAGGTGTTCACACCGTCGGTGAGCTTGTCGGCCGTACCGAGTCCGATCTGCTCGACATCCGCAACTTCGGACAGAAGTCCATCGACGAGGTCAAGGTCAAGCTGCATTCGCTCGGCCTGTCCCTCAAGGACAGCCCCGCATCCTTCGATCCCACCACCGTTGCCGGCTACGACGCCGCCACCGGAACGTGGAGTGACACTGATGCCGGTTCCTTCGGCGATGCCGAAGGTACCGAGGACTACGCCGAGACCGAACAGCTGTAGCAGCTCAGGTCCTTTACTAGGAGATCATCATGCCCAAGCCCAAGAAGGGTGCCCGCTTCGGCGGGTCGGCTTCCCACCAGAAGGCGATTTTCGCCAATCTGGCTACCGCGCTCTTCGAGCACGGTCGCATCACCACCACCGAGTCCAAGGCCAAGGCACTGCGCCCCTACGCCGAGAAGCTCGTCACGCACGCGAAGGCCGGCACGCTGGCTCACCGTCGTGAGGTGCTGAAGGTCATCCGTAACAAGGATGTCGTTCACACCCTGTTCGCCGAGATCGGCCCGTTCTACGCGGACCGTAACGGTGGATACACCCGCATCATCAAGACGATCCCCCGCAAGGGCGACAACGCTCCGATGGCAATCATCGAGCTCGTCAAGGAAAAGACCGTCACCTCCGAGGCCGATCGCGCTCGTCGCGTCAAGTCCTCGCAGGAAGCTCCCGCCGCAGAGAACGTCGTCGAGGCCGTAGAGGCCGACGCGACCGACGCTGAGGTCGAGAACGCTGACGCAGTCGTCGAGGCCATCGAGGACGAGACCGCAACTGCGGCCGACGCTCCCGAGGCCGAAGAGGCCAAGAAGGACTAGTCTCCCTTGGTTTCGGCACACGCTGAATCGAACGAGCCCGCCGCCCCCATCGGGGACGGCGGGCTCGTTCGATTGCGGCTCGACATCTCCTACGACGGCACCGACTTCTCGGGTTGGGCCCGCCAGACAGATCTGCGCACCGTGTGCGGTGAGATCGAAGACAAGTTGGGAACGGTGCTTCGACGCCCGGTTCAGTTGACCGTTGCCGGTCGAACCGACGCCGGTGTCCACGCCACCGGTCAGGTAGCGCACGTCGACGTTCCGGGAGAGTTGCTCCCGGACGATCCGTCTCGACTCGTGCGCAGACTTGCACGATTTCTGCCCAAGGACGTTCGGGTCAAACAGATATCGGTGGTTCCGGGTGACTTCGATGCGCGCTTCTCCGCGATGCGACGTTATTACGAGTACCGGGTGACCAACGCGGCGTTCGGAGTGGAACCACTACGCGCACGCGACACCGTCTCGTATCCCAAACCACTCGATCTCGGAGCGATGCAGGATGCGTCGAATCGGCTGCTGGGTCTGCACAACTTCGCGGCATTCTGCAAGCGTCGAGAAGGCGCTACGACGGTGCGGGAGCTGCAGCGTTTCGACTGGACCCAAGTGGGCACGGTGTTCACGGCCTACGTGAATGCTGACGCATTCTGCTGGTCGATGGTTCGCAGTCTCGTCGGCGCAGTCCTCTCCGTCGGTGAGGGACGGCGCACCGCCGACTGGGTGGCAGGGTTGCTCGACGAAACGTCGCGATCCAGTTCCATCCTCGTTGCTCCGGCGCACGGACTTTCGTTGGTCCGCGTGGACTACCCCGACTACTCGGAACTGGCTGCCCGCAACGCGATTACCCGTGAGACCCGCGAGATTCCGTCTTCGGGTGGATGCTGCGGCGACTGAACATCACCATGCAAAATGCCCTCCCACTCTGTGTGGGAGGGCATTCGTATCGGGGGGGCTATCCCGCCAGTTGGCGCGCGATGACCAATCGCTGAATCTGGTTGGTGCCCTCGAAGATCTGCGTGATCTTGGCCTCGCGCATGTAGCGCTCGACGGGGAAGTCCTGGGTGTATCCGTACCCGCCGAATACCTGAACGGCGTCGGTGGTGACCTTCATTGCCGCGTCGGTGGCCACGAGCTTGGCGACGCTCGCGTTGCGTGAATACGGAACTCCGGCGTCGCGGCGGCGGGCTGCATCGAGGTAGGTGGCTCGCGCGGAGTCGACTGCGGCAGCCATGTCCGCGAGCACGAAACCGAGTCCCTGGTGATCGATGATCCGCTTGCCGAATGCCTTGCGCTCCTTCGCGTAAGCGACCGCGTCGTCGAGCGCGCCTTGAGCGATTCCGACGGCAACGGCAGCGATTCCGAGTCGGCCGGAGTCGAGAGCGCTGAAGGCAATCGGCAGCCCCTGGCCGCGCTGACCGATCAATCGCTCCTCAGGAATGAAGGCGTCGTCGTAGTTCGCGGAGGCAGTGGGAACCGCGCGTAGCCCCATCTTCTCTTCGGGTTTTCCGAAGCTGAGGCCTTCGGCGTCCTTGTCCACCAGGAGGCAGGAGACGCCGCGTGAACCGTCGTCACTGGTGCGTGCGAAGAGGTTGTAGAAGTCCGCCTTGCCGCCGTTGGTGATCCAGGCTTTCGAACCGTTGACGCGGTAGCCACCGTCGGTGGGCGTCGCCTTGCACGACAACGCGGCGGCGTCGGATCCGGCCTGCGCTTCGGAAAGGCTGTACGCGCCGATGGTGTTGCCGCCCAGCATGTCCGGTAGCCAGCGGTTCTTCTGTTCGTCGGTGCCGAAGGTGAACAGCGGGAAGCACGACAGGCTGTGCACGCTCACCGCCACTGCAACCGCTGCCCAGCGTGAGGCGATCTCTTCGAGCACTTGGAGATACACCTCGTACGGCTGATCGCCGCCGCCGAACTCCTCGGGATACGGAAGGCTCAGCAGACCCGCCTGTCCGAGTGCGGGGAACACTCCGTCTGGATACTTCTCGGCCTTCTCGTATTCGTTGACCTTGGGCGCGAGTACCTTGTCCGCGACATCACGCGTCAGTTCGATGAGATCTCGAGCTTCTTGGCTGGGCATCAGGCGTTCGACGGGCACGGTCGGCTCCTAGCTAGGTAATAGTACTGAGAACGATACTGCAGTACTGTCGTGGGTATGGCAAGGCTGGTTCACAAGACGACTGCGCGCAGGGCAGAGTTGTTCGATCAATTGGTCGAACTGTTCTTGAGCGAGGGTTTCGCCCACCTCACGCTCGACGAGATCTCAGCTCGTCTGCACTGCTCCAAGAGCACCTTGTACACCGTGGCGGCCGGCAAAGAGGATCTGGTGCGGGCGGTGACAGTGCACTTCTTCCGGGCGGCGACCGATGCAGTGGAGAGTGCAGTCGCCGCCGAAACGGCCCCGACTCGTCGAGTCGCGGTGTATCTCGAAGCAGTGGGTGATCGGCTGTCCGCGGCGTCCAGTCAGTTCATGGAAGACCTGGCCGAATCGGTGTCGGCGAGCCAGGTCTACGAGAAGAACACGTCGATCGCTGCTGATCGTGTGCGATCGCTCATCGTCGAGGGAGTCGATTCGGGCGCATTCCGGCAGGTACACGCATCATTTGTCGCCGATGCCGCTGCGGCGACGATGGTTCGGATCCAGCAACGCGCGGTCTACCGGGCAACTGGTCTGGACGATGCCAGCGCTTATCGGGAACTGGCAGCACTCATCACGGACGGGATCACTGCGTGATCAGTCGCTAGCATCGACGTTCATGGCACCTTTGAACGTCGAAGTCATCGTAGGTTCGGTCCGCGAAGGGCGAATGGGACGAGCAGTGGCGGACTGGTTTGTCGAGCGCGCAACCGCGAACCCGTCGTGGAACGTATCGGTGATCGACCTCAGAGAGCTGTCGTTGCCCCAGGATTTCTCGGATTCACCTGCCACGGAGGTTTTCCGCCGGCGAATCGGGCGCGCCGACGCTGTTGTCGCCGTGACCTCCGAATACAACCACGGGTATCCGGCTGCCCTCAAGACCGCATTCGATTCGGTGAAACACGAGTGGCGTGCCAAGCCGATCGGATTCGTGTCCTACGGCGGGATTTCAGGTGGTGTTCGGGCCGTCGAGCAACTGAGGCAAGTGGTGGCGGAGTTGCACATGGTCTCGGTGCGTCAAAGCGTGACCATTCACCGGGTGCGTAAGCAATTCGGACACGAGCCGTACGGCGTCGATTCGATTGCGATCGATGCAAGCGAGAAGATGATTCGTGAATTGGATTGGTGGGGAAGCGGATTGCGGATGCAACGTGCAAGTGATCCCTATCCCGGCTGATCTTGGACATACGCGATCACGCCATCTGGTGAGCGTCGCCGGCTCGAGGACGGCCGATGAACGATGTCTCGGAAGCGATGGTCACCAGAGTCAGGTCGACGCGTGTACGGCCGGTTTCGACCGTGATCTTGTCACCGAGTGCGAATGGCTGGACTATCGAGATTTCAGGGTCGACCCGAGGCCATTGGCGTGGATGTCCGTACACATAGATTGCGGTCACGCCGGCACGCGGAGACAACCCCTCGACGCCGTCGAACACGACAGTGTTGAAGGCGCCCTCAGGCCCACCGCCCTGCCCGGACACGCGGAGTCGGTCAGGCACTCCCATCGAGTCGGTGAGCGCGGTCCACGCTTGCGGTCGATCGGTGTGGACGAGTACCAGTGCGCCGGTCGCGATGGCTCGAAAGATCAACTGCTGAGCCAGATAGAGTTCGCCGGCGACAAGAACGGTGTTGACGCCCGGCCCCGAAATTCTGGCCGCGACACCGTGCCCGTTTCGGTCCGAGCCGATGAGTTGGCCGCACCCGGCAAGGGGTAGAGCGAGTGAGTCGAGTGTGCCCCCGTCCATGCGAACGCCCGGCGTGATGCCGTCCAGCGCGGCCAATGCGGTTGGCAAATTGGTCAGCAATCCGTCGCGCTGGCGCCCACGTAGCGAGACCAAACCGGCCAGCGGTGCGTTCTCAGGTGGATTGCGCGTGGTGAAGCGACATGTCGCACTGACCTTCGCCTCTCCGCGTTGTCCGGTGGGTCGTAACCGAATTGTCACGGACGTCCCGACCGTTGCCACTGCCCACACTCGGGTCAGGGTCGCAGTGGTGATGAAACGGGGTTCGATCCCAAATCCGACGTTGGACACGCCAGGCAAGGGGGTACTTCGCCACGTTTCGGTGACCTCGTGGCCGGCCACTCCTCTTGTCACCTGGGCAGAGGACGACGCGATCTCCGGTGCGGTCAGGATCCGCGCCTTGCATCCCGCTGAATCGAGCACCCGGATGACACGATTGGCGGCAACAGCTATCGCGCGGCCGGCGCCCTGTTCGCCCCCGCCCCGGCGTTCGACTGCTGCACCACCCTCCAGCGCGTCGAAACGTAGTGCAAGCCAAACACTTCTGGTGGCGGTGGCTGGTAGTGGTCCGATGAGACGTTCGTAGACTTCGGTGGCAGGCGTTCCCGACGCGGCGCGGTATCCGTGACTGACGATGTCGATGCCGGTGAGTGAGATGTCGTGCTGATAGAGACAATTGGCGAGGGCTGCCGTGGGCAGAAGGTGGGAAGCGTCGAACGAATGACGGCCGATCCTGGTCAGGTAGTCGCGTGGGGGAGCGATCTCGACGACAGCGACGAGCGAAGATCCGTCCACTCGGAGCCCGATGGACTGCTCGGAGGGAGTGTGAAAACTGACGATCGTGCTGCGGTCGACGTCCTTGCGGTGCAGATAGCGAAAGTACCTGACAATCCAGGACATTACCGACCAACCGCCCACATGAAGCAGCATTGATCCGGCAACCACACAACCGATTGCCAGCGCCCAGAACCAATCGAGCCCACTGGCCATCGCGATTCCGCCCGCACCGATTCCGAAAATCTGTGCCGGCACGAACTCGCGCGTCGAAATCCTGTGTGACGACGGCCAATGCTTCAACCGCGATCGGTCCACGGTTCCTCCCCGATACCTGACCTGCGAACTACCCGAAAATTTCCGCCCCAGCGGAACTGTACTGTGTCTTCGCAAGGGGATGTAAGGCACGGGGGGAATGATGGCTGCGACACCTACCACGCGCTGGCAGGTCAACGGGTACCGATTCTTGGTCAGGCGGATGGAACATGCGCTGGTCAGACGAGACGTGCGGATGCTTCACGATCCGATGCGATCACATTCGCGCGCCTTCACCGTCGGAATAGTCCTCGCTGCACTGGGATTGGCGGGTTGCGCTGTACTCGCTCTGTTTCGGCCACAGGACAGAATCGGCGATGCAGAGATCGTCGTTGCAAAGGAATCGGGCGCGATGTTCGTCGCCATGGAGGGTACGTTTCGCCCTGTGCTGAACTTGGCCTCCGCACGACTGATTCTGGGTTCGCCAGGAAAACCGGCAATAGTCAAGGCATCCGAGGTCGAGGCGAAACCCCGGGGCGCGCTCGTCGGCATTCCCGGCGCACCGTCCGCGCTGCCGGAATCGGCCGACCCTACCAACGCCGCGTGGACGGTGTGCGATTCCGTCGGATCCGACGGGAGAAAATCGTTGACGACTTCGGTCCTGGTCGGCTCGTCCAATGTCGGCGAAAACACGACATATCTGACGAATGACCGTGCATTCCTGGTGAAGTCGGGTTCCGATCACTTTCTCGTGTACGACGGGAAGCGAGCGGAAATCGATGTGGACGATCCGGCGATCATGCGGGCTTTAGGCCTGGAAGGAGCACAGGCGCGACCGATCAGTATCGGATTCCTCAATTCGATTCCCGAAGTTCCGCGCATCGAGGCTCCGCGAATCCGCCAACTGGGATCGGCGCCCCGGTTTCCTCTGCAGAACAAGACTGTCGGCTCCGTCGTCCAGGTTTCGGTGGGTGCGGACCCGCAGTACTACGTGGTACTCGAGAACGGGATCCAGAAGATCGGTGCGGCGCTCGCCCAACTGATCTACTTCTCGGATTCGCAGGGCGCCACCGGGATCGCGAGCGTCACCCCTGATGCCATCAGTCGTATTCCCTCGGTGAGTGAGCTGGCCGTCGACTTGTTGCCGCGGGTGGTTCCGGAGATCGTCGATGATCACGGCGCACCTGTCGGCTGTCTGGAATGGGCTCCCCCACCTGCAGTCGAGGGCGGCGAAAGTAGTTCTGCAACGCTGAAACTTGTCGCTGGATTGCAGGTTCCGATCCCGGAGGGTGGCAAGTTGGTGTCCTTGGCGCAGGCGGACGGATCGGGTGACAATCTCGACAACGTCCATGTCGAACAGGGATTCGGCGGATTTGTTCAAGCGACCGGAATCGAGACGAACAGCACCAGGCACGACGGAGTGTTCTACGTAGCCGATACCGGTGTGAAGTACGGCGTACCGGACGAAACCTCCGCTCGCGCGCTCGGATTGACGCGAACGCCTGATCGCGCGCCTTGGCAGATTCTCGACCTGCTTGCATCAGGTCCCGCGCTCGAGAAGAGCAATGCACTGATAGCTCACGACGGAATCGCCCCCGATACAGCGCCGGCCGCTCCGGTGAACTGAACACTGCTGACGGTTCAGGGATCGATGTTCTGGCGTTCGGGAAGATGCCGACGAATTACTCGACGAAGAGGCATCGATGCCAACAGCGTCAGTAGGGCGAGGGTGCCGACCGTTCCGGCTCCGACGAGTGCCGTGTCGCGAGATCGGTTGTCGGGGGTCGGCGGCGTGGGTAGGGGATCGATCGACACCGACTGATGGTTGACCTTGACGCGTTCTCCTGGGGCCAATTCGCCCGTCACTGCCGCAAGTGGATCGATGACGCCGTGACCGACGTAGGGATTCCAACCCTGCGCCGGAGCGTGGGCGGTGGCTTCGATACGTTGCATGACCTGAAGCGCAGTCAGTTCCGGGTGAACCGACCGGACCAGTGCGGCGGTCGCCGCGACAAAGGGCGCAGCGAAACTGGTCCCGTTGAACGACTGTACGGCGCCGTCGGAGCCGTACACCCCGTTGGTCAGACCGGGCGACGTCGGGTGAAGTGAGGTGATTCCGGTGCCGGGCGCCGCCACGTCGACCCACGGACCGCCGAGGCTGAAGGAACTGGCGGCGCCATTGGGGTCTACCGACCCGACCGTGAGGACATAGTCGTCGTACCAAGCCGGACTGGCAATCGTCGCAACCGAGTTCCATGGATCGGCTAGGGGATCGACGGGATCCGGCGGCGGATTCTGGTTCTTGCAACCTCCGGATCCGACGTTACCTGCAGCTGCGACGACTACGACGTTCTTCGCGATCGTGGCGTATTCGATTGCAGCGCCGAGTCGTTGGTCGTTGATCCCGTCCCCGGCAGGCTTGCAGGCGACTTCGGAGATGTTGATGACGCTTGCACCCATGTCCGCAGCGTGACGGACGGCCGATGCCATGGTGTCGACGTTTCCGTACCCGGATGAGTTCTCGGCTACAGCAGGGTCTTCGCGTTGGCCGGCCACCGAGAAGGCGGCACTGGACTGCCTGATCGAAATTATCTGTGCGTCCGGCGCAGCTCCGGAGAATCCGGAACCCTCGACTTGCTGGGCGGCGATGAGACCGGCCACGACAGTTCCGTGTGCGTCACAATCGTCGGTGCCGTCGGAGGTACCGACGTAATCACCGCCGCCGTCGAGCGACGGCAGCCGGGGATGTCTGCTGACACCGGTGTCGATGACAGCAATTCGCTGTCCTGCCCCTCTGGTGATCGGCCACACAGAATCGAATCCCAGATCTCGTTGAGAACGTGGAATGTCCGCATTGTCACCACCTGCCACGGCTGGGACGCACAGGGTTCGTTGTTCGGTGGGTTGTGGAGGTGCAGGCGGACTGTCCTCCGGCAGCACGGCAGGATCGATGGGGGAGGGAACCGCGCTCGATGCGCCACCTGCCCCGGCGAGAACGCTGAAGGCAACGATCACGAGACTGGCGCAGATGTTTGTTGCACGTCGAATCACCATCGATCACCGATCGCTCAGAGGCTACGCATGAGCGCGAAGAGGCCACTGACCCAGCAGATCAGCGGAACGATTGCTGCAATCGCAGCGAGGTCCAACAGCTCGGCAGCGCGTCGCATCACGGGGCTGAATGTGTTCTGGGGGGCAAGGATTCCCAGAACCAGTGCCAGGAGGAGAACGGTCATCGTGATGGCGAAGACGACCAATGCATGGTCGCGATGGGTCCATGCCATGTCGCCCAGGAGAACGAGAATCACCGAGATGCCTGCCGCGATGAGTGGCACAGCCTGCTGTGCGCCCGCGTAGGTGCGCCCGCGAAACATCAGCACGACGGCCGTCGCGAATGCGAGAGCAAGATTCGGCCAGACGATCCCCTGACCAGGCCAGGACCACGCGAGTGCGACGGCAGCGACGAGCGCGACCACTGACGTGGCCACGATCAGCCCAGTCAGATAGCTACGCGCCCGCCCTGCCCTTTCCGCCAACTCGGTCAGCCCGGGTAGTTCGGGTTCGGGCAGTCCGTCGCGGTCGTCGTCGAGGGGATTACTCGGCGTCGGAACAGGGGGAAGCGGTAGTCGCGCGAACAACATCGACAGTCGAGCGGTGAACGTGAGAACGATCAATGCGGCGGCAATCACCGCGCCGCTGACGGTCGCGGTGCGCGCCTCGGGAAGCGTGGTAGTGACGGCAAAGGTGCCCACCGCCGCGAGAAGGACGACGAGAAGTGCTGTGAAGACAGCTAATCCGGTGCCGCACAAGCGGAAGCAGATCAGAGTTACCGCAGCGGCAGATGCCGAACCGAGAAGCAGATGAGCCGAAAGAACAGTGCCGGGCACGCAGAGTGCGCCGGAGACGAACGCCAGTGGCACCGAAGCGCATCCGAGCGTGACGGAACTTCCAGAGTCTCCGTACACCCGCGCTGCCACGACGGCGGCGACGGTGAGCACCAAAGACGTCACTCCGCCGCAGACGGCGCCGATCAGTCCCGTGTCGCCGAGGACCAGGGCGAGGGCCGCGACGAGCGCAGCGACGAGGGCGGCGGTCGAGCCGACAATGCGCGCGGTGACCGGAGTCCAGCGTCGGTAGACGTCCGCATCCGTGGCCGCGACGGTGTACATGATGTCGTCGAAGAGTGGGGGCGGGGCAGCGGTGTCCGAGGCCTCGAGTACGAGCAATTCTCCATCGCGGATTCCGTGCTCGTGCAGCGACAGCGTCGGTGCCAGCGGTGCCCTGCCGACTTTCGACAGAGTCCAGTCGACGGGCTCGAATTGTTCGGTGGTGTGGTCGAACTCGTTGAAATTGCTGTGGTTGACAATTGTGTCCACAATGCCCGGAATGACCACGGTGAGTGGAACACGAAGCGGCACCGCAAGATCCACCTGCGAATGGGCTGAAAGTACCGTCAACCTGCACAGTTCGGCAGAATGACTCGCGCCTCGTCCGTTTCCGGTGTTCGCAGCGCTGGTTGTAGTGGTGCTGGTCAAGATCTGTCCCCTCCCATGACGCGATTCCCCCTTCGCGTCACCCCAGTTCACCCGAACAATACGACATGAACTGCGCGCCTGTATCGGAGACAGCGCCGACAACAGGTGGCACCGACCCGAGTGTCGGTGTTGTGATCTACTCTCTTGCAATTGCGCGAGTACGCCTTGGGGGGCCGGCGGTAGTCGGACGAGGCGTCTGGCGGCAACAGCTGCAGCACCGATGGGGGTGGGTGAATTGAGCACTGTCAGATTTGCGCGTCGAGCACGCCGTGAATCGCCGCGCACACCGGGCGGCGAGGTGACGCTTCAGCCCCCACCGGAGATACCTCGCGTCACGCCGGGAAACCTACTGACCAAACTACTTCCGGTGATCATGGTGGTTGCCATGATCGGCATGGTGGCGCTGATGTTCTCTTCCGGCATGGCGCGCAATCCGATGTCCCTGCTGTTTCCGGTCATGATGATGGTGTCGATGCTCGGAATGCTCGCCGGGGGCGGTCGTAGCGGTGGAGCAAGAGCGTCCGAAGCGAACGAGGACCGCAAGGACTACCTCCGGTACCTGGATCAGATGCGTAGTGATGTTGCTGCGACGACTGGTGCGCAGCGTGCTGCTCTCGAGTGGAGCAATCCCGAGCCGTCGCTGCTCTGGACACTGGCCGGGACTGTGCGGATGTGGGAGCGTCAGATCACCGACTCGGACTACTGCCACGTTCGGGTAGGTCTGGGTACACAGCGATTGGCCACCAGACTCGTGTCTCCGGAGACCGGGCCGGTCGAGGATCTCGAACCCGTCGCTGCTGTCTCACTTCGGCGATTCGTCCGTGCACATTCGGTTGTGCAGGACCTGCCGACCGCCGTCTCGCTTCGCGGATTTGCTGCGATGTCCATCGAGGGGCAGAGAGATTCCGCTCGTGCGCTTGTCCGCTCGATGTTGATGCAGCTGTGCACATTCCACGGTCCGGACACGCTCCAAGTTGCGGTGGTGTGCGGTCCCGATACCGAATCCGAGTGGGAGTGGGTCAAGTGGCTCCCACACGTGCAACACCCGCAGTCTCAGGACGGCACCGGCACTGCACGCATGGTGTTCGGTTCGTATCTCGAATTCGAAAGTTCCCTCGGGGAACCGCTTTCGATGCGTGCTCGATTCGCTCGCAACACTCCAGCCAGTGCGGGCGTTCCGCATCTCGTGCTGGTCGTGGACGGTGGCTTACTCGAAGGTGACACCGGCCTGTTGTCCGAATCCGGGCTCGACTCGGTGACCGTCCTCGACCTCTGCGGGTTCTGCCCGCGGCTGGTGGCGACGCGTGGGTTGCGACTGGTCGTCGGTAGCGATCAGATCGGCGCGGTGAGCAGCGCAGGAGTTGAGAACTTTGCGAGGCCCGACGCTGCGACGACGAGCCTGGCGCAGGCGTTCGGCCGTCGCATCGCACCGTTCCGTGCGGCATCGCAGAATGCCGTCGACGCAGCTGACGACGACCGATCCCTTCGGACGTGGAGCCAGATGTTGGGGATAGGAAACGTTGCGAGGTTCAATCCTGAGCATGGCTGGCTTCCACGTCAGGGGCGCGACCGACTCCGTGTGCCGATCGGTGTCGGACAAGACGGAAACCCCGTCGAACTGGATCTGAAGGAGTCGGCCGAGAACGGTATGGGTCCGCACGGGCTGTGTATCGGAGCCACCGGTTCTGGCAAGTCGGAGTTCCTGCGAACCTTGGTGCTCGGCCTGATCGCGACCCACTCTCCCGACGCACTGAACCTCGTCCTGATCGACTTCAAAGGCGGTGCAACCTTTCTCGGCCTCGAGGAGGCGCCGCACGTTGCTGCGATCATCACCAACCTTGCCGAGGAATTGGCGATGGTCGATCGTATGAAGGACGCGCTCGCCGGCGAAATGAATCGTCGACAAGAACTGTTGCGTGCGGCAGGAAACTTCGCAAACGTGTCCGATTACGAGAAGGCGAGGCTGGCCGGCGCTGCACTAGATCCCTTGCCGGCACTCTTCGTGGTTGTCGACGAGTTTTCCGAACTGCTCAGTCAGCAGCCGGAATTTGCCGAATTGTTCGTGGCCATCGGGCGATTGGGCAGGTCACTTCACATTCACCTGCTGCTGGCCAGTCAGCGACTCGACGAAGGAAAGCTCCGGGGTCTCGACAGCCATCTTTCGTATCGCGTCGGGTTGAAAACGTTCTCGGCGAACGAGTCTCGTTCCGTCCTCGGCGTTCCCGATGCTTATCACCTTCCGGGCACACCCGGTGCGGGATACCTGAAGTCCGATTCTGCTGAGATCGTTCGCTTCCAAGGTGCGTACGTGTCAGGCCCGTACGAGGGCGAGCGGATCGTGCCCACTCGATTCTCGGTCGATTCCCCCGTCGAACTGGCGCCGCTGCCGTTTACCGCGAAGCCCGTGATCGGACCAGAGGCCGTTGTCGTTCCCGTCGAGCCCGACGTCGTCGACATGGGTGAAATCGGTGACGATGCACGTACTCTCATGGGAGTCCTCGTAGACCGCATGCGCGGTCACGGTCCACGTGCGCATGAAGTGTGGCTCCCGCCGCTCGAGTCATCTCCGACGCTTGACCAGTTGTTGCCGCGGTGGGCGACCGGTGATCAACCTCGCGGAAATCTGAGCGCTCCCTTCGGCATAGTCGACAGGCCGTTCGATCAGCGCCGCGATCTACTCGTCGCCGATCTCAACGGATCGACTGGCAACCTCGCGATTGTCGGCGGCCCGCAGTCGGGAAAGTCGACGGCGTTGCGCACGTTGATCTTGTCTCTGAGCATGACGCACACGCCGGAACAGATTCAGTTCTACTGCCTCGACTTCGGCGGTGGAACGCTCCTCGGATTGAAAGATCTGCCGCACGTCGGATCGGTGGCAAACCGCTTGGATTCCGACCGCGTCCGGCGCACAGTTGCCGAGGTACTCGGTGTGGTCGCTAAACGGGAGCGACTGTTTCGTGACCTCGGCATCGAATCGATGGCCGATTTCCGTAGATTGCGAACAGCTGATCCCACCGGGGAAGGTGAGGCTGCGGGACTCCGAGAGGACCCGTACGGTGACGTCTTCCTCGTCGTCGACGGTTGGCCAAGCGTTCGTTCGGATTTCGAATCACTCGAGCCCCAGATCAACATGCTCGCCGGTCAAGGTTTGTCCTTCGGTGTACACGTGATCGTCACGACGTCGAGGTGGGCCGAGATCCGGCCGGCACTCAAGGATCAACTGGGTACTCGCATCGAACTTCGTTTGGGTGATCCGGGAGATTCGGATGCGGGTCGCCGGAAAGCCGGCCTGGTGCCGGAAGGTCGACCGGGTCGTGGCATCACTCGCGACGGACTCCACCTTCTCACCGGACTACCTCGAATCGACGGCCTACCGGGTAGTGAGAACTCGAGTACGGCTGTGGTGGCGACGGTTGAACGTATTGCAGCCATGTCGAATTCGCGTCCGGCACCCACCGTGCGGATGCTCCCGGATTTCTACTCGCGGGCAGAACTTCTCGAAGCTGTCGGGACCCGGTGGCCCTCAACGAGCGCGGCCGACGGTCGGTGCCTCACGGTGCCGATCGGGCTCGGTGAGACCGACCTCGCCCCGGTGTACATGGACTTCCGGGAACACCCGCACCTGTTGATATTCGGCGACACCGCGTGTGGGAAGACATCTCTCTTGCGTGGAATAGCCGAAGGGATCATCGCGTCGAACACACCGGCCCAGGCCAAGCTGATCATCGGTGACTATCGGCATTCCCTGCTGGGCGTGGTCGAAGGGAATCACCTCGGCGGGTACTCGGCGTCGTCGACGACCTTCGGTGAATTGATGGTCGACTTGGCTCGGATCGTCGCTGCCAGAATGCCGAACGCCGAAACAACGCAGCAGCAATTGCGGGAACGGTCGTGGTGGAGTGGGCCGGAGATTTACGTACTGATCGACGACTACGACCTTGTGGCCACACCGAGTGGAAATCCGGTGGCGCCGTTGCTCGAATACATTCCGCACTCCAAGGACATCGGTTTGCACCTGGTTATTGCCCGCCGTTCCGGTGGTGCGGCCAGAGCACTGTACGAGCCGGTCATTGCGAGAATTCGCGACATGGCGCCGGCCGGATTGATCATGAGCGGAAGCCGTGACGAGGGAAATCTCGTCGGCACTGTCCGCGCGTCGGCGATGCCGGAAGGCCGTGGGGTCTACGTTTCCCGCTCGCAAACCCAACTTGTCCAAGTTCCGTGGATGCCACCGCTGTGACCGCTCCGTCCGCAGTGTCGGTCTCGTTACATTGGGGTGCATCGAATATCTGGGTCGTATCGGGTCAACGCGAATTCTGTTGCAGTGCAGACCTCCGACGCGAACCGGCGTCGGGCCCCGGTGCGGCCGGCGAGAATGCGATCGATTACATCGACGACGATTATGTCGACGTGGATGGTCGGGTTGTCCCGACAGTCTTGGAGGTGGCCAGGCTGATCTCCAGTGCGATGGACGGGTGCGGAATCGTCGACGCAGACATTCTTCATCTCAGTCATCCCTCGGATTGGGGTGCCCCACGCAGGCGGCGATTGCTCGATGCCGCACGTCGAGTGGCGCACGACGTCGTACTCGTTCCGACGTCGATCGCGGCGGCGAGGTCGGCTCATACGGCTTGGCGATCGCGGTGTGTCGTCCTCGAACTGCGAGGCGGAACGGTGGTCGCTTCTGTTGTCGCTGAGGTCGACGGTGAACTCCGAATCGACGGAACACAAAGTTCGGAGATCGCAGACGTTGCGGGGTTGTTTTCCGCAATCGGGGATCTATCGGTTCGGGACGCTGTGGTGTTGGTCGGGCCGAGCTCTCATGCTGTTGCGGCTTCGCTCGAACGGGGGTCGACGAATGTTCACGGCCACGCGAGCATCCGAATTCTGGACGAGAGCCGGGTGGCTGCGTCTCTGGTGGATCCTCAGACGCTCGTTCGCCAGACAACCGCGCGGGACAGTTCGGGACGAATTGTCGACAATTCGGCTTTCGGCGCCGGGTGGGTAGGCGATACGGATGGCGCGAAGTCGATTTCTGGCGCGGACTCGAATGCCTCTTCGCCGCGTCGCGTCGGCGGGCGGCGAAGAGGCCGTCGATGGTTCGCGGCGGCGCTTGCGGTGGTCGCCGTCGCCGGTGCGGTCGCAGCAACGGTCGTGGTGTCCACTCGCGATCGAGGCGATTCTCGGTTGGCGGGGTCGGTCGCAGCCACGGCGGAAGTCGAAGTCGAGATCGTGGAGGCGTCGAAAGAGCAGGAAACGCCTGCACCGAAGACTTCGATCTCGTCGATCGAGTCCGGGGCCACTCCGGAACTTACTCGTGTGGACGTGGGAAGCGTTGCGGCAGAATTGCCTTCCGATTGGAAGCTTCTGTCGCGAGGGACCTCGAGCGGGCGTACCGATTTGGTACCCGGTTCGGGTGCGGATCGCAAGATCGTGGTCATCGAGAAACGTCTTGCGGAAGGTGTGGGATTCGATTCCGTCGAAGCTGTTTTGCGTCAGCAGTTTTCGACGTTCGAGGACCCCTTGCGGTTCGCAGAGTTTGCTGTGCTCGACGATGCCGCAGGAAAACGGGCAGTGGTGTACGTCGAGTTTCCGGACGATTTCTCCGAGGTGCGTTGGCACGTATACGTCGACAACGGACGGCAAGTGAGTATCGGCTGCCAGTATCTGGTCGGTGAGTGGGGCAGTCTCGAAGCGGACTGCCTGCGGATGTGGCAGTCGGTCGAATTCACACCGTGACCGGATCGGTCGGTTCTGAAAATATTCTTCGGTCGGGCCGGAACCGTTGGTACGAAGGTCGCGTCAAAGTATGTGTAGCGCACATCAGGGAGTTCCGCTCGACCCCGGTGCACATCCGACGGACAAAGCCCGTTGTGTGTGATCGCCGATACCGAACGGTACTCACCGAATCCAGGGGGACGACATGGGCTTTACCGCAACTACCGCTGAATTGATCGATTCGGCGGGGACCATCGACGGACATCTCGGTGACATCAGGGGGCTGGTCAACGCTGTTCGGTCGGAGGCCGACGCTTCGCACAATTCGTGGAACGGTGCGGCGCAGGTCGAATACGCAGGAATCATGGAGCGATACAACAGCGCGGCCCTGAAGTTGGACACAGCTCTGACCGACATCTGCGAGCAGATCAAACAGGCCGCGGGAACCTTCGACTCGACCGAAGACGACAACGTCAGCTCGCTTCGCGGCGCGACGGTGAACATGTCCTGACCGCCAGCACTTCATCGTCCGGTCAAGCAATCCTCAGCCAGTAGTTCTCACAAGTTAGTTCTCACAAGTTCTCTCCAGTCACACCGAACCGGGAGCAGTTATGTCCGACAGGATCAAGTACGACTTCAGCGGCCTCGCAATGCTGTCCGATCAGATGAAACAGCAGGCCAAAGCGATCAACGACAAACAGGGCGACATCAAGGTTGTCGTGGACAAGCTGCAAGCAGGCTGGGAAGGGGCAGGTTCCGAAGCGTGGAACGACGCACAGCGTCGCTGGGCCCAGGCTTCCGAAGAACTGAACATGGTTCTCGCGCAGATCGCCGGAGCGACGGCGAGCGGCTCGGAGAAGATGCAGGAAGCTGATCGGATCGCCGCAAACGGGTTCGGTCGCTGACAACATCCCATGCCGTGATGACACCCCGCCTGCCCCGGTACCGTCAGGTTGCCGGGGCAGGCGCATGTCGATCGCTCGCGTCGCTGTGCTGGACGATGATGCTGTTGGCAGGAATGGCTGCGCTTTGACCTGGCAGCGGGTAGACCGGTATCGTCTATCGGTGGCGTGCCGTAGGGCTCCGGCAGAAATGCGTGGAGACCGGCGGTTCTCGGGTCTCAACTGGCCGCCGAGGATCGTTTACGCGATACGCACATGGTCAGCAGTGGAATGAATTAAGACGAGGAAGATCTGTGTCTACGTACACCCCGAAGGCCGGAGATGTGACCCACACGTGGCACGTCATCGACGCCACTGACGTGGTGCTCGGCCGTCTTGCCGTTCAGGCAGCGAACTTGCTGCGTGGCAAGCACAAGCCCACCTACGCGCCGCACATCGACGGTGGTGACTTCGTTGTCATCATCAACGCAGAGAAGGTTGCCATCAGCGGCAACAAGCTGCAGGGCAAGAATGTTTACCACCACTCCGGATTCCCGGGTGGCCTGAAGTCCCGCACTGTCGGTGAGGTCCTCGACAGGACTCCCGATCGTCTCGTCGAGAAGGCCATTGTCGGCATGCTCCCCAAGACGAAGCTCGGCCGCGCAATGAGTAGCAAGCTCAAGGTTTACGCGGGCCCGAATCACCCCCACACCGCGCAGCAGCCGGTGCCGTTCGAGATCAAGCAGGTCGCACAGTGACATCGCCGGAAGAGCAGAACGTGTCCGAAGAGAACATCGAAGCAGTGGAAGAGCTTGTCTCTGACGCAGTCGAGGTCGTCGAAGAGGTTGCTGCAGCTACGCTCGCACCGATCGTCCTCGATCGCCCGGTCCAGACCGTCGGTCGCCGCAAGGAGGCTGTCGTTCGCGTCCGGATGGCTCCCGGTACCGGTCAGTTCAAGCTCAACGGTCGTACGTTGGAGGACTACTTCCCCAACAAGGTTCACCAGCAGCTGATCAAGGCTCCGCTGGTGCTCGTCGAGCGTCCCGAGTCTTTCGACATCATTGCACTGCTGCACGGTGGCGGCCCGTCCGGTCAGGCAGGCGCACTGCGTCTGGCTATCGCGCGCGCACTCATCGAGGTAACCCCTGATGATCGTCCGGCCCTCAAGCGTGCAGGCTTCCTGACGCGTGACGCCCGCGCGGTCGAGCGTAAGAAGTACGGCCTGAAGAAGGCCCGTAAGGCATCGCAGTACTCCAAGCGCTGATGCTTTGCCGAGGTTGACCCGACGGGTCTGCTTCGGCACCTGTTCACCACAAGAGCGGGCGTCCATCGTTACCGGACGCTCGCTCTTGTGTTTCTCGGAGAAATTCCCTTCTCGAGTTCCCTTCTCGAGGTTCACAGGATTCAGGAGTCGTTCTATGGGTCGGTTGTTCGGTACTGACGGTGTTCGTGGACTTGCCAATTCGGATCTGACTGCAGATCTTGCATTGAGATTGGCAGTTGCCGCGGCGAGCGTACTGACAGCCGACACCTCGGACGCACGTCCGACCGCCGTGATCGGCCGCGATCCTCGCGCCAGCGGTGAGATGCTTCAAGCCGCGGTGACCGCAGGATTGAGTTCCGCGGGTGTCGACGTGCTCGACGTGGGTATTCTTCCGACTCCGGCAGTTGCATACTTGACGGCAAAGCTCGACGCCAGTCTCGGTGTCATGATCTCTGCATCGCATAATCCCATGCCGGACAACGGAATCAAGATTTTCGCAGCCGGTGGACACAAGCTCGATGATGCTGTCGAGGTGGCGATCGAGGATGCACTCGAGGGCACTGCACCGCCCGTCCTACCGACAGGTGCCGGGATCGGCCGCGTCCGTACGGTCGACGACGCCGCTCAGCTGTACCTTGCGCATCTGGCGAGCGCGGCGAGCGAGCCACTCGCTGGACTCACCGTTGTGGTCGACTGCGCCAACGGCGCCGCTTCCGCGCTCGCACCGGTTGCCTACGCGGCAGCGGGCGCTCGCGTCATCGCGATCAGCGCCGATCCCGACGGCCTCAACATCAACGACGGCTGCGGATCGACGCACCTGGAGAATCTTCAGAAAGCCGTAGTCGATCACGGGGCGGACCTAGGCCTCGCGCACGACGGCGACGCCGACCGCTGCCTGGCCGTCGACGAGACCGGAGCGGTGGTCGACGGTGACGCGATCATGGCAGTTCTGGCGATCGCGATGAACGACGCCGGTGAGTTGGTCGAGAACACTCTCGTCGCGACTGTCATGAGCAATCTCGGTTTGCACATCGCGATGCGCGAGGCCGGTATCAACATCGTGACTGCTGCCGTAGGCGACCGCTACGTCTTGGAGGAACTGCGCGCGGGCGGATACAGCCTCGGTGGCGAGCAGTCAGGCCATGTCGTGTTGCCGGCGTTCGGCACCACGGGCGATGGGATTCTCACCGGCCTCCGGCTGCTCGGACGCATGGCTCGCACGGGTAAGTCGGCATCCGCGCTGGCCGCAACGATGACAACCCTCCCGCAAGTTCTGATCAACGTGAAGGTCGGGGACAAGGCGACAGTCGCAGCATCGCCGTCGGTACTCGCAGCAGTCGCGGACGCAGAGCGCGTCCTCGGTGACGGTGGTCGCGTGCTCCTGCGCCCGTCCGGGACAGAGCAACTGGTCCGCGTCATGGTCGAGGCCACCGAACTTCCGCTCGCGCAGAAGCTGGCCGACGAGTTGGCCGAGATCGTCGGTTCGGTTTAGCCCCTCATTACGCGTTCGCGTTTTGAGGGAACGTAATTGCGCCCTGCTGCGTCCAAGGAGTCAAAGGCCGCTCGACGTTCGAGTGGTTCCGTTGAAACTTGGGAGCGCTCGTGGATGTCGACCGCGCTGGAACAGATGAATTGGCGCGCCATGCGGTGTCGGCGGCCCAGGCTCTGCGCGATTCTGCCGAGCCGATCAGGCGTCTGCGATTCAGCGGTGCCGTTTCGGGCCGTGATTACGCCGAGCATGGAGCCGCGTTGGCGTCGGCATTGGCGGTCCTGAATTCTCGCTTGACTGGCCGTGCGGATCTTCTCGATGCGTTGGCGCGTCGGCTTTCCTCTTCGGCTGAGGTGATCGCTGAGGTGGACGGTCAGGGTGCGCAGCGATTGCGAGACTCCAGCGGGTCGGTCTCATGAGACGGACGAGCGGTACCGCACAGGCAGTACCAAACAGCTACTATTGCGTCGAAGATATTCTTGCACTGCGTGATTCGCGCGTGCGTCCTGACGAAATCCTGGATGCTGGTGCGAGGGGACTGCAGTTCTTCGATCGATTTCACGACCTGGCCTCTCGGTTGGGCTTCGAAGAACGGATGCTTACGTCCTACGAGGATGCGTATCGCGCAGAGGCTGGTATCGATTTCGAGGCACTAATGCGAGATGCGTCGGACATGGCGGCAGCGGTGGACGGTTCGGTCGCCGAGATCGCGATGCTGACGACCCTGGCGGAGAATCTTCCTGCAGTGTGGAATGTTTCCGGCGTGGGTGCGGTCGTAGATCATGCCTTCGCGGCGCGGCGTGAAGCTCGGTCCGATGCGGATTCGGCGCCACTGTTGATCACGCTGGCCGACGAGTTCGCGCGGACGGTTCGAACGGCTTTGGCAGACAAGGCTTTCAAGGTGGCAAGCCTCGACCGGGCGACGATCGGCGGTCTGGGTGCGGGGGAGATCGACCAGCTGACTCACGTCGCTTCCACCGGTCGTGGTGCGGCGCCATGGCTGGACACGGTTTTTCGTTCGGCGTATCTCGATACTCGCGATGAATTCGACAGGGCGTGTGCGGAGTGCGCGAGCGCGGTTGGTCATGCTTTTGACGCCGCGACCCAGTGGGTGACAGACGCGTTCACGTCAACCTTTCCGATCGCCGAGCCGAGTGCATCAGGTGTCGCCGCCGCTCCTGTCTCTTTCTCGATCGGCGGCAACACTTGGGGCTTCTCGATTGCGTCCGACGGTCGTGGGGTGAGTCTGGATGTTGCAGGTGCTGACGGGAACTCTGTGTCGGCCACCCTGGAGTTGAGCGAAAATGGTTGGCCGAGAATAGTGCTCGATGCCGATCCGGAGATGTCGCTGCACGAGGCGCGCCCGCAAGAAGCGTCCCAGCCTGCGACACTCCAGCCCGAAACTCCCGACCCTGAGATTCGCGAGCACGAGGTGCCGGTTGAATCCAACGCCGAGTTCTCGCCCGCGCCGGACCCGGAGCCGCCTTCCACAGTCCCCGACGAGTCGATCGTGGTCCCCGACGGAGAGACGGGCGCTGAGTTGGCCGGAGCTGGTCCGCTGTGAAGTCCGTTCACGCGCCGTTCGAAGCGATCCGTCGAACCCTCGATTCTCAACTCGACGACTTCCGTGAGCGCAGAGTGGCCGCAGCGAGCGCGGAATCGCACCAGGAGCCGCCGTCCGAAACGACATCCGCCGAGAATGACACGGATGGGCCGGTCAGGTCCGGCCCGTATCTGCGATCCGCGTCAGAGCCGACGCCGACGCCGACGCCGCCGTGCTCGCCGCCGGAGTCGGTGGCGAGTACGGACTCCTACTTACGCAACAGCTGGCTGGCCCGCGCGTCGGAGTGAGGTTCGACCGGCAGCAACGGCGCCGTGTGCGGAATCTCGACGTCGGGATCAGCAAAATCCTTGTACTTCTTGTCGCCGGTCAGATGGAACAACAGGAAGCCCGTGAGCAGGCACCGTGTGGCGGCCTGTGTCTTGCGCTCGGATCCACCGAGGCCCAGGGCGCCGAGGAGTCGGCGGCCTTCGATCAGTCCGGCGTCTTGGGCGTCATTCACGGTACGTGCGATGACAGGACCGCCCCACTCCACGCTCAGCGGCCGGGCATTGCTGGTCAAGGAATCGACGTCGTCTTCGCCGGCGAGGATCAATCCGGGCGCTGTGATCTTCGACGCGTAGTTCTCCGCCTTGGGTGCTGTCGGGGCCGGGAACAGTGCGGCTACCGCACCGACATCCCCGCGCTGCGCTGCGGCCAGTACCGCCGCGCCCGCGCCCATGCCGTGACCGGCAAAGGCGACCCGATCGGGTTGGACGCTGATCTGTCCGGGGCCGAGTCGCACGCCGACGCAGATGTCGAGCGTCGCTCGAAGATCTGCAGCCAATCCGAGATGTGACGGGACCGGACCGCGTTCGCTGTCGGGCGCCGCTGCGACAATTCCCCAGGAAGCGAGGTGCTGGAGTGTCTGCTCGTACTTGTGGGACCCGACCATCCACCCGTGCGCGAAGGCAACGGCGGGGAGATTGAAACCGGTTTCCGGCGTGTACACGACACCCGGCTGTCCGGCCAGGGCGAGGTTGCCGCGGAGAACTCGGTGCGGGCCGCGCTTGGACAGCTCACGGGTCAGTGTCTTCAGTTTCGGTGCCACGGTTGAAGACGTTATCCGATGAGCCGCCTCGTGTATGCGGAGCGGACGCTGCAACCAGGTGCGGGAACCGCAAAATGCGCCCACCGCCGATGTCCAAGTACCCTGAGTCACCATGTGCGGAATCGTGGGATACGTCGGCCACCGCCCAGCTCTGGGCGTTGTGGTGGAGGCTTTGCGACGAATGGAGTATCGCGGGTACGACTCGTCGGGAATCGCGATTCTCGACGGAACCGGTGGGGTCGAGATCGAGCGTAAGGCCGGTAAGTTGGCCAACCTCGAGGCGGAGCTCGGCGAGTACGGTGCGGATCACTTCGTCGGTACGTCCGGTATGGGCCATACACGTTGGGCGACGCATGGGCGTCCGACGGACCGCAATGCGCACCCGCATCGTGATGCCTCGGGCAAGCTGGCTGTCGTTCACAACGGAATCATCGAGAATTTTGCCCCGCTGCGTGCGGAGCTCGAGGCTGCAGGCGTCGAACTGCAGAGCGACACGGATTCCGAGGTCGCGGTTCACCTCGTCGCCCGGGCTTACGCCCAGGGGCCGACGGCAGGTGATTTCATCGAGAGTGCGCTGTCGGTGGTTCGTCGGTTGGAAGGTGCGTTCACGCTCGTCTTCACGCACGCTGATCACGCGGACACGATTGTCGCCGCGCGCCGCTCGACACCGCTCGTAGTCGGTGTCGGTGAGGGCGAGATGTTCCTCGGCTCCGACGTCGCTGCATTCATCGAGCACACACGCGATGCGGTTGAACTCGGACAGGATCAGGCAGTGGTGATCACTGCCGACAGCTACCGGATCTCCGACTTCGCGGGTAACGAGGCAGAAGGACGCCCGTTCCGCATCGACTGGGATCTCGCGGCCGCCGAAAAAGGTGGTCACGATTACTTCATGCTCAAGGAGATCGAAGAGCAGCCGACCGCTGTCGCCGACACGCTCCTCGGCCACTTCGAAAACGGGAAGATCGTCCTCGACGAGCAGCGGTTGTCCGATCAGGAACTGCGCGACGTCGACAAGGTGTTCGTTGTCGCTTGCGGTAGCGCTTACCACTCCGGTCTGTTGGCGAAGTACGCGATCGAGCATTGGACGCGTCTACCTGTCGAGGTCGAACTCGCCAGCGAATTCCGTTACCGCGACCCGGTTCTCGATCGCTCGACGCTTGTTGTCGCAATCTCGCAGTCGGGGGAAACGGCCGATACGCTCGAGGCTGTCAAGCACGCCAAGGACCAGAAGGCACGCGTCCTGGCGATCTGCAACACCAACGGTGCACAGATCCCGCGTGAAGCCGACGCAGTCCTCTACACCCGGGCAGGACCGGAAATCGCGGTCGCGTCCACCAAGGCGTTCCTGGCGCAGGTGACCGCGAACTACCTCGTCGGTTTGGCTTTGGCGCAGGCTCGCGGAACCAAGTATCCGGACGAGGTCGCCCGCGAGTACGCCGACCTCGAAGCGATGCCCGCATTGGTCAGCAAGGTACTCGAGACGGCAGAACCGGTGCGCGCGTTGGCGCGCCAGTTCGCGCACGCGTCGACCGTGCTGTTCCTGGGGCGTCACGTCGGCTACCCGGTGGCGCTCGAGGGTGCGCTCAAGCTCAAGGAGCTCGCGTACATGCACGCCGAGGGCTTTGCCGCCGGTGAGCTCAAGCACGGCCCGATCGCCTTGATCGAGGAGGACCTTCCGGTCATCATCGTCATGCCGTCGCCGCAGGGCCGCGCTGTCCTGCACTCGAAGTTGGTGTCCAACATTCAGGAGATCAAGGCGCGCGGGGCGACGACTATCGTCATCGCTGAGGAAGGCGACACCGTCGCCGCGGCGCACGCGGATCACCTGATCGAGATTCCGGCGTCACCGACTCTGCTGCAGCCGTTGCTGTCCACGGTTCCGTTGCAGATCTTTGCGGCCGAGGTTGCCGCGGCGCGTGGCTACGACGTCGACAAGCCGCGTAACCTGGCGAAATCGGTTACGGTCGAGTAGCTTTCGCTAGAAAATCGGGCCCCGCAGTCGCAAGACTGTGGGGCCCGAGCGCGTTACGGCGTCTCGACGACGACGGTTCCGCGCATCTCGGGATGCGGTGTGCAGGTGTAGTCGTAGGTTCCGGGTTCGGTGAACGTGTAGGTGTAGGTTCCCGATTTCTTGAGCGGACTGCGGAGTTTGCCCTTGGCGTCCCCGAGGCCGTTGACGTCGTGGGCCATTCCGTTGTCGTCGAACACCCACGTGACCGTCTCGCCGACATTCACGGTGATGGACGCGGGGGAGTACGCCATCCCGGAGATGGTCACCACGGGTCCGCTGGCCGTCGTTTCCGGAGCCGGTGGTGTGGAGTCGGTGCCGGAACTGCACCCGACCAGACCGAGAGCGAGCACGAGACCCGCGATTGCCGGGCGAAGACGTGATTTCATGGTTTCGAGGGTAGCGACGGCAACTGAAGGGTTCCGACATGCGTGGGTACTACACAGCCGATCAGGTGCGAGCAGCTGAGGCGCCGCTGCTCGACAAGCTGCCCGACGGGGTGCTGATGCGTCGAGCGGCGTACGGTCTTGCGCGAGTAGTCGCGGACGAATTGCGTTCCCGTACAGGGTCGGTCGCGCATCGGTCGGTGACGCTGCTGGTCGGTACGGGCGACAACGGCGGTGATGCCCTGTGGGCCGGTGCGTTGCTCCGCAAACGAGGTGTGAGCGTGCGGGCCGTGTTGCTCGATCCGGCGCGCGCTCATCGGGCGGGCCTCGATGCTCTCTTGAAGGCCGGCGGCCGAGTCGCCGCCGAAGTCGGGTCGCCGGATCTGGTGATCGACGGCATCGTCGGGATTTCCGGGCACGGCGGTCTACGGCCTGACGCGGCCGATCTCGTCGGCCAGGTGGATGCACCGATCGTGGCGGTCGATCTTCCGAGCGGCGTCGACGCGAACACCGGCGCAGTGGACGGCCCGTCGGTGACCGCTGATGTGACGGTCACATTCGGTGCGCTCAAGCCGGTACACGTACTCGCGGCTCCGCTGTGTGGTCGTGTCGAACTCGTGGACATCGGATTGAGCGTCGGCGAACCCGAATTCGGTTCGCTCGATCCGGCGGAGGTCGGTGCGCTGTGGCCGGTGCCCGGTCCGGAGGACGACAAGTATTCGCAGGGTGTGGTGGGCATCGTTGCGGGAAGTGAGCAGTATCCCGGCGCGGGCGTGCTCTGTACCGGTGCCGCGGTGACCGCGACCGCCGGCCTGGTCCGCTACGCCGGGCACGGCGCCACCGAGGTGCTCGCCCGGTTCCCGGAGGTGATTGCGAGTGAGACCTTCCAAGCCGCCGGGCGAGTTCAGGCGTGGGTGGTCGGCCCCGGTATGGGTACCGACGACGACGCCGCGCGACTTCTGGCGTCGGTGCTGGCTACTGATGTACCCGTTGTTGTCGATGCGGACGGACTTACCCTCCTCGCTCAGCGTCCCGAACTTGTCGCAGCCCGGACCGCGCCGACACTGTTGACGCCCCACGCCGGCGAGTTCGCTCGATTCACAACTCTTGGCGACGACAGGATCGCGGCCACGCGTGCTCTTGCCGCACGCCTCGGAGTCACGGTCCTGCTGAAGGGCCATACGACGGTGATCTCGGATCCCGGCGGTGAGGTGCTGGTCAACGACGCCGGCGGCTCCTGGGCATCGACGGCAGGTTCGGGTGACATCCTCTCCGGTGTGATCGGTGCGTTGCTGGCGGCGGGTCTGAGCCCTCTCGAAGCCGGGGCCGTCGGGGCGCGGGCTCACGCGTTGGCTGCGAACATCGCCGCTGCCGGCGGTCAGAGCGATGTCGCCGGAGCACCGATTTCGGCTTCACCCCTGCTGGGAGGTCTGCGGGAATCAGTGCGTGTGCTTCGCTCTTTTGCCCTCGATTGAGGGTGTTCAAACCCGAACACGTGTCCGATTCTGCGTGGGTGGCAGGATTGTCGCCATGACGCTTGCCCAGGGAAGAGCACCGAAGGAGCCTGCGGAGGGGAAGGCGAGCCGACTCGACGACGCAGTAGGGCCGCAGACGGAGGCAGTCGTCGATCTGGACGCGATCGCGCACAACGTGCGTGTTCTGCGTGAATTTGCCGGGGATGCAGCGTTGATGGCGGTCATCAAGGCGGACGGATACAACCACGGCGCAGTTGCGGTGGCGCGGACGGCGCTCTCGGCGGGAGCCCGGGAACTCGGCGTCACCACCATCGCGGAGGCACTGGTCCTTCGCGAGGCAGGCATCACCGCTCCCGTTCTTGCCTGGCTGCACGGCGTCGACGCCGATTTCGCCTCGGCGATCCGATCGGACGTCGAGATCGGCGTGTCCTCCCCGCGACACCTGGCCGCTGTCGTCGACGCGGCACGGGTTCTGGGACAACAGGCGATGGTGACGCTCAAGGTGGACACCGGTCTCAATCGCAACGGCGTATCGAGAACCGAGTGGCCGCAGATGCTCGACGACCTCGCCACTGCGCGGGACGTGGGCACGATCAGGCTGCGCGGAGTGTTCTCTCACCTCGCGCACTCGGACGAACCGCATCACGACGTTATCGACATGCAGAAGCAGCGTTTGATCGACGCGGTTGCCGACGTCCGCGCTCGCGGATTCGACCCCGAAGTTGTTCATCTTTCCAACTCCGCTGCTACAGTCACCCGTCCTGACCTGCGGTTTGACATGGTTCGGCCCGGAATCGCGATATATGGATTGTCTCCGGTGCCCGAACTCGGAGATTTCGGTTTACGACCGGCGATGACGCTGCGAGCGAAGGTGATTCTGGTGAAGAAGGTAGCCGCCGGAGAGGGCGTCTCCTACGGGCATCAGTGGGTCGCACCGCACGACACCACTCTTGCGCTGCTTCCCGTCGGCTACGCCGACGGTTTGTCTCGCTCACTGAGTGGCAAGTTCGAAGTGCAGTTGGGCGGTAAGCGTCGCCAGGCTGTCGGGCGAATCTGCATGGACCAGGTATTGGTGGACCTGGGTCCGGACGGTGACGGAGTTCGCGAAGGCGACACCGCGATCTTCTTCGGCAACGGCGATCACGGCGAACCCAACGCGCAGGCCTGGGCCGACGTACTCGACACCATTCACTACGAGGTCGTGACCGGGATACGTGGACGCACTGTGCGTACGTACATCGGGGGAGAGACGTCATGAAGACTGCAGGAAAGATGAGCATTCTCGGTGGCCTGCTCAGCGCCGTGGCGCTCGGCTCGATGGCCGGCGTGAACGCATTCAAGACCGCGACGCGTCCGGGCCGGGAAATCTACGCGGACGAGGACTTCGACCTCATGACGCGCGACCGCAAGAGCACGGTGCGCACCGAGGACGGTGTCGAGCTGGCAGTTCGCGAAGTGGGACCGGACGACGCTCCGCTGACAGTCGTTTTCGTGCACGGATACTGCCTGAGTGCGCTGTCCTGGCATTTCCAGCGCCGCCAGCTCGAAGAGCGATGGGGCAACAAGGTTCGCATGGTGTTCTACGACCAGCGCGGACACGGAGACTCGGGCATGCCGCGTTCGAAGAGTTGTACGGTTTCTCAGCTCGGCCGCGACCTCGCGACCGTCGTCGAGGCCAAGGTACCCAAGGGACCGATAGTTCTGGTCGGTCACTCGATGGGCGGCATGACGGTACTCGCGCTCGCCGGTCAGCGACCCGAATGGTTCGAGGGCCGAGTCATCGGCGTGGGGCTGGTCGCGACGACGGCGGCAGGCCTGGCGGAGACCGGCCTGACCCGCAATCTGCAGAATCCGATCATCGACGGATTCCGGTTGGCAGTGCGCACCTCACCAGGAGTGGTTCAGCATGCCCGGGGCGCTGCGCGAGTATTGATCACGCCGATCCTGCGTGCGGCCTCGTACGGCACCGATGTCAGCCCACGGCTGCATGAACTCTCGGACGGCATGCTCGACCGGACCTCGGTTGTGACCATCGTCAATTTCCTGCGGACGTTGGAACTGCACGACGAGTCCGCTTCTCTCGAGGTCCTCGCACACACACCGGCAGTCGTGATCTGCGGCGATCAAGACATGATGATTCCGTTCATCAGCTCCAAGCGTCTCGCTGCCGATCTCCCCGAGTCCGAACTCGTGCGAGTTCACGGGGCCGGCCATCTGGTGCAGCTCGAGTTCCCGGCGATCGTGACGGACGCAATCGACAAGTTGGTGCAGCGAGCGCAGGTAGAAGAGCGGTCCGATGTCGGCTGAGAACTCCACGGGACTTCCCGTGTCCGGACAGATCACGTTGGAAACGGCCGAGGATACCGAGGCTTTCGGCCGACGCTTGGCGGCGGGACTTGTTGCCGGCGACCTGGTGGTGCTGGACGGTCCACTCGGGGCAGGCAAGACCGCGTTGACGCGCGGAATCGGCGCCGGGCTCGGGGTGCAGGGCCGGGTGACGTCCCCGACGTTCGTCATCGCTCGTGAGCATCGTCCGGGCACCCGCCCCGGCGGCGGAGTTCCCGTCGGCATGATCCACGTCGACGCATACCGGCTGGGAGACAGCGGACCGCATGCGCTCGACGAACTCGATGCCCTCGACCTCGACACCGACCTCACCGATGCAGTGGTGGTGGTCGAATGGGGTGGTGACGTCGTGGAAAGGCTCGTCGAACGGCACCTGCGAGTGCAGCTTCATCGGGAACCCGAATCGGATGTGCGGACTGCGAGTTGGTCCTGGACGTCGTGAAAGGGAGTTTGGTGTCACAGACGTCGTGAAACGGCGTTTCGTGTCACAGACGTCGTGACCCTCCCGGGCCGGAAGTAGTTCTTCACGTGCGGGTACCCTGAGAAATCGTGCTTGTTCTCGCAATTGACACCTCCACTCCGGCAGTCACTGCCGGAGTCGTCTCCCTGTCGGCTTCGTCACCGGACCCAGTGTCACCGGACGCAGAGTCACCGGACACAGTGGAGACGCTTGCCGTGCGTGTCACGGTCAATCCTCGTGCGCACGCCGAGGTCTTGACCCCTCACGTCCTCGAATGCCTCGCCGAGGCAGGGCTCACACCGGCCGACTTGAACGCCGTCGTCGTGGGTGTCGGGCCAGGGCCGTACACCGGACTGCGTGTCGGCATGGCGACGGGCGCTGCCTTCGGCGACGC
The DNA here is from genome assembly GCF_030056935.1 of Rhodococcus sp. IEGM 1302. Classification (NCBI taxonomy): domain Bacteria; kingdom Bacillati; phylum Actinomycetota; class Actinomycetes; order Mycobacteriales; family Nocardiaceae; genus Rhodococcus; species Rhodococcus sp. IEGM 1302. The sequence goes on from NZ_JASHKY010000012.1 coordinate 42,032, forward strand.
ACTCGGTGTTCCCGTGTACGGCGTGTGCAGCCTCGATGCGATCGCGGCTGCGGTACCGACCACACAGAGCCTGCTCGTCGTGACTGACGCGAGGCGTCGCGAGATCTACTGGGCGCGCTATGACGGAGGAGTGCGCGTCGAAGGACCGGCTGTGAATTCCGCCGGCGACGTCGATCCTTCGCCTTCGACGCTGATTGCCGGATCCGCTTCGCACGTGGACTTCTTCGATCTACCCGTCGACCCGGCGGAGACACCTTCACCGGCCGGGTTGGTGACAGTCGCTGCTCGCGAGATCCTGGCCGGCTCGGTTCCGGCCCCGCTGGAGCCGCTGTACCTCCGACGCCCGGACGCGAAGACCCTTGCAGAACGTGGCAAGTGAGACAGAGCAGATGAAGTACAGCATCGAGCCGATGAACGTCGATGACACCGAACGGTGCGCGGAGTTGGAGCGCGCGTTGTTCGCAGGCGACGGACCCTGGAGCGCACAAGCGTTCGTCTCGGAACTTGCAGGCGCACATAATCATTACTTCGTTGCCCGGGAGCCTGACGGTCACGTCCTCGGCTACGCCGGAGTCGCATTGTTGGGGGCGTCGCCGAACATGGAGGCCGAGGTTCACACCATCGGTACAGATCCCTCGGCTCAGCGACTCGGAATCGGCGGCGCGTTGCTCGATGCGCTTCTGACTCTGGCGGATTCACGGCAGTGCCCGGTGTTCCTGGAAGTGCGCACCGACAACGAACCTGCCATCGCGCTGTACCGGCGCGAAGGATTCGAGATCGTCGGAACACGAAAGAAGTACTACCAGCCCAGTGGGGCAGATGCGTACACGATGAGACGGCCTGCCGTGCTCGGTGTCCGCGAAATTGAGGAGCAGCAAGCATGATCGTCATGGGTGTCGAAAGTTCTTGCGACGAAACAGGTGTCGGTATCGTCCGCTGGAACGGTGACGGAACCTGCGAGCTGTTGGCCGACGAGGTGGCATCGAGCGTGGATCAGCACGCCAGGTACGGGGGAGTGGTTCCCGAAGTGGCCTCGCGGGCTCACCTCGAGGCGATCGTGCCGACGATGCGCCGTGCCCTTGCTGCCGCCGGTATCGAGAAGCCCGACGCGCTGGCCGTCACCATCGGACCCGGCCTGGCCGGCGCGCTGCTGGTCGGTGTAGCCGCAGCGAAAGCCTATGCGGCAGCATGGAACATCCCGTTCTATGCGGTCAATCATCTCGGCGGTCACGTCTCGGTGGACACTCTCGAGCACGGTCCGTTGCCCTCGTGCGTCGCATTGTTGGTCTCCGGCGGTCACACACACCTGCTTCACGTCGAAGATCTGGGCAAGCCCATTGTCGAACTGGGCACGACTGTCGACGACGCCGCCGGCGAGGCCTTCGACAAGGTGGCCAGACTGCTCGGACTCGGCTTTCCCGGTGGACCGGCACTCGATGCTGCTGCGCAAGAGGGAGATCGGAACGTAATCGCCTTCCCTCGCGGCATGACGGGGCCGCGCGATTCGCGGCACGACTTCTCGTTCTCGGGACTCAAGACGTCCGTCGCGCGCTATGTCGAATCGAAAGAGCGCGCAGGCGAGACCTTTTCGATCCCGGACATCGCTGCCTCGTTCCAGGAAGCGGTTGCAGACGTCCTGACGATGAAGGCAGTGCGTGCAGCCAAGGACGTCGGGGTCGACACGTTGGTTCTCGGCGGCGGCGCCACGGCCAATTCGCGTATCCGCTCACTCGCCGAGCAGCGCTGCGCCGAAGCGGGCATCACGTTGCGCATTCCGAAACCTCGACTGTGCACGGACAACGGCGTGATGATCGCATCGTTGGCCGCTCACCTGATCGGAAACGGCGCAGGCCCTTCGGAATTGAGTGTTGCGACGGACCCGGGTCTGTCGGTCTCCGTCAGCCAGTTGATGCACTGAAAATCGGCCGACTGAGAATCAGCCGACCGGGGCCGGTTCCCGATCCGGTGTGGTCGCGGGACCGTTTTCGGGCATCGAGGTATTCGGTTCACCGGGCTTCGTCGTCGGATCACCGCCACCAGGGGTAGTGATTTCGGTTTCGGTGGAACCGGATCCAGGAGTCTCCGGCGTCGTCGGGTTCTCGCCGCCGCTCTCACCCGGGCCGAGACCGCCGCCGGGGTTTGCCTCGGTCGGATCGACCGGGGGCGTCGCCTCGGTGTCCGGCAGCGTCGGCCACCACGCCGGTGGATCGGGCAGCGTGATTCCGGGAATGGTCGGCCAATTCGGAGTGGTCGTTGTCGTGGTCGGCGGCGTGGTTGTCGTCGAGGTGTCCGGGATCGGCGCAGGCGGAAGTGTGTACTGATGCGTTGTGTACGAGTGCGTGTCGTAAGGCTGTGAGTCGAACGGGGTGGTGGGATACCCGTACCGAGGATACGTGCTGCCGGCTACCGAAGGCAGAGGATCATGAGACGGAATGATCGTCGATCCGGTGCTCGGTGTCGCTTCGGGGCTCACCGTCGTCGTGGTCGACCCCGTTCCGACGGGCGAGACCGCGGTGTCGTCGGTCGGCACCAATTCCTTTGCGCCGTAACCGAGTACCAGTCCGCCGACCACGAGCGCACCGATCAACGCTCCCGATACCTTGGCGGTGGATCCGGAGCGCTGGTCACTTCCGGAGCCCAGCAGCGGGAAACGAATTGCGGTGATCGAATCTGCCAGGAGTGCAGCACCTTTGGTTGCCGCAGTCTCGGGCTCGACGATCTCGACCATGGGGACGTCGACGGCAGCGGCGACGGCGGACCGCACGGCCGGAATATGTGCGCCACCTCCGATGAGTACAACGGCACCGACGGGCCGCGGTGAGCCCTTCACGACTTCACGGATGAAGGTGACGGCGCGCTCGATATCCGGGGCGATGATGGCCTCGAACTCGTCGCGCGTGATCGCCATCGCGTCGATCGGAAGGTCGACGGTCACCTTGGTGGACGTGGACAGTTGCTCTTTGGCGACATGGCACCGGGCGGCAAGAAGTTCCGCGTCGGTGTACCGGCGCAAGTGCCCTGGCGCCTTCTCCGTCACGAAGTCGACCAATGCCCGGTCGATTCCGGCCCCTGCGAGGGCGTCTATACGGTCGGAGTGCAGAACTTCACCGGTGTGGTCGACGACGGACACCGTCAGACCTTGATCGCCGACGTCCACCTGAGCTGTCGTGTCGTACCGCTCGGTTTTCCCTGTCTCGGCGAGATACGCGTGTACGGCGGCAGGTTCGGGGATTGCACGGACCTGCTTCGGCGAGCGCGAAAGAGATGACCTGATGCTCGCGAGTTGATCGTCCGTGCGATAGCTGACACCGATCGAGCGCGGCGCTTCAGATCCGTCCGTTACCTGCGTCGTCATCAGCTTGATGGATGCTCTGACAAGGTCACCGACGTTGGAATTGGCCTGATCCGCCGAGACGAAGCGAGTCTCGGCAGGCACGGCGCCTGGCGCGTTTGTGCTGGTATCGGTGTCGACGAGTGCTGAATAGACACCGGAAGATCCAGTGGAAATTCCCAGTGAACAACTCATCGCACACCTCCTCACAGTCAATACCGGTCAATGTTCAATCGACCGCCGTTATATGAACGTTACAGAAGGTTCGTGAGGATTGCTCAGTGCTTTTCGTCTCCGTGACGTCCTTTTCGGACCGAAAGGGTGGTTTTACCTGCGAAATTGTCGATCATTGATTCATGCGGAAAAAAGGCGATTCTCCCCACATCGACCGGGAACGACGACGCGCGCTGATCCGTGGTGCAGTGCTTCGGCCCACACTGACGGTGATCGCCTTCGGATGCGCGTATTTCTTTCTGCCGTGGATCGATGTACATACCGCCAGTGCAATCTTCCTCTTGATCGGTGGAGGCGCCGCGGTACTTGCCGTGACCACCTGGCAGGTGTGGCGAATTCTGCGTTCCGATGTGCCATCTCTGCAGGCGGTCGAAGCTGTGGCGGTGGTGATGCCGACGTACTTGTTGTTGGTGTCCATCACCTATTTTTCGGTCGAGCATGCAAGCCCTGGCAGTTTCACCGAACCGCTGTCGCGTATGGCGGCGCTGTACTTTTCGTTGTCCGTCTTCTCGACAGTCGGATTCGGTGACATCGCCGCGCAGACGGACCTTGCCCGGGGGCTCGTGAGCCTTCAGATCGTCTGCAATCTGGTGTTGATCGGATTCGGCGTTCGATTCGTCGTTGCCGCAGTGTCGTGGGCGAAATCGCACCGCTCGCCTTCGAGCGGACCTGAAATCACCTAGGACACTGCGGCAATCGGAGTCATCGTCCGGTGTGGACCAACAATTCGACGTTCTGGTCGACGCCGGTACCCGTCAGCTTCGGGTCGCGGTGGATGTCGTTGAACGACAGTTCGCGGTACAGCGAGGCGAGCCCGGCTGCCGACTTGTCGCTGTAGTCGACGGAATTGGGACTCTCCGCCTCGAAGAGCGTCGCAAGCAACGACACCGTTCCGTCATGGTTGTCCGCGATCTCGATGATGCGTCCGAGTTGCGGGTAGTCGATGTGAGAGGCGGTGTTGATCTCCCAGAAGCCCTGCTCGGGGGTCGCGCCGGGCCACGGGGTGATCTTGTTCTCGTGGGTGTGTCCGTTGACCCAGGCAAGTACGTTCGGGAAACGATGCAGCAAGTCGAGAAGCTGTGAACCGCGCAGGCGTGGCTCGAGGACGTTCTCGGGGTCGGGAATGAGATTGTCCATCGTGTCGCTCGTGTGGTGACTGAACAGCACGAAATACGTGTCACCTCGCGACTCGGTGACGCGAGAGCCCGCGGCGTCGTAGTAGGTGCTGCTGCCGGCGCGAAGGGTGTTCTCGATCCACTGGAACTGAGCGGCGCCCAGCGAACCGTCGACGAGGCCCGCGCGGTTGGTGGAGTCCATGCTGATGCCGACGACGCCCGGTGCGATCTCGAACGAGTAGTAACCGATACCGGTGTCGCCGGCGTCGGGGGCGAAACCGTGTCCGACGGGGCCGGGACCGGTGTGCGCGGGATCAAGATGTGCGGCGATGAACTGTCGCGGTGTGAACGGCGCGCGCGACGGGTCGGGGGTGACCTGGCGCGGCGGCGTCGTGAAGGCGGACAGGATTCCGGGTATCGCACTGGGATCGAACTTGGTGGCGACGTCGATCTGCTTGGCCTGCTCCGGTGAACCGGGCACCTCGAATTTGAGAGATCCCGTGTACATCGCTTCGAGCGGCGGGATGCCGCTGGGCACCGTGCCGGACACCGAATCGTCGTGGTTGCCGAACACGCAGTACCAAGGGGTGTTCAGGCCGGGGCTCGACACGGGCGTGAAAGCGGCACCGAAGAAATCGGGGATCTCCGGGAATCCGGCCTTCTTGTACATGTCGAGCATCGGTGACTCGGGGTTCCAGTAGAGATCGGCACCCGAGTTCTGTACACCCTCGTAGCGGTCCTTGGCACCGGTATTGGCGACGACGGTTCCGCCGTTGAGTGAGGTGAGGAACCAGTCGAGTTCGGCGAATTCCTTGTTGTCCGTGTTGTCGCCGGTGGTGACGACGGCATCGAAGGGTCGCGACGTGTGCGGGCCACTGCCGATCGAATTGACCCGGCGGACAAGTGAAATCAGCCCGTGCGCCGTCAGGGTCTCCTGGGGGCGGAACGCCGAGCCGGTGATCTGGTGGACGTACTCGAATCGCATGGGGGACTGGGCGTCGACGATGTGGACGTCGGTCAACTGCACGAGTGAGGCGAGCGCGGTGCGTCGGTCCTCGCGTCCCGACTTCGGCTCGGCCAACTCGCTGCGCACGATGTTCGCCCAACCGGGTCCGGCGGTGAGCTTGGTGTAGCCGCTGCTGCTGACGGGGGTGGACACGGACTCGAGAGTGGTGCCAGGACCTGACGTCGGAATGGTCGACGCGCCTGCATATTGCAGGCCCCACGGCTTGCCAAGGCTGACCGCGCCGACGGCGCCGAGTCCGGCGAAGGTCAGAAAACTACGGCGATTGATGTTCGTCACGAAGTGAACAATAGGTGAACGTGGTGGACGGCTGTCCTGTTTCGCTCTGGACGAAGAGAAAAATGCGCCCAGTCCTTGAGGGTTGGCACTCTCACGTATAGAGTGCCAATTGGCGCTGATCGAGTTCCGGCACCCGCGACGACGGGACTGCAGTGACGCGCCGTAAACGGCATACCCAAACAGCTGTCCGAGGATCGCCTCGGACGCACATACCCCAAAGTGGAGGGCTCATCGTGGCGAGCGTCAACATCAAGCCGCTCGAGGACAAGATCCTCGTCCAGGCCAACGAGGCTGAAACGACGACGGCTTCCGGCCTGGTCATTCCTGACACAGCCAAGGAAAAGCCCCAGGAGGGCACCGTCGTTGCAGTCGGCGAAGGCCGCGTCAACGAGCAGGGCAACCGCATCCCGGTCGACGTCAAGGAGGGTGACACGGTCATCTACTCCAAGTACGGCGGAACCGAGATCAAGTACGCCGGCCAGGAATACCTGATCCTGTCGGCACGCGACGTGCTGGCTGTCGTCTCCAAGTAAGACACACGTGATCCGCCCCGGAGTCCACACAGGATCCCGGGGCGGAATGCGTTCACGCCCCGAAGATTCAGGAGCTGACAGAACAGATGTCCAAGCAAATTGCGTTCAACGAGACCGCACGCCGCGCTCTCGAAGCCGGAGTCGACAAGCTTGCCGACGCCGTCAAGGTGACCTTGGGCCCGCGTGGACGCCACGTCGTGCTCGCCAAGGCATTCGGCGGCCCCACCGTCACCAACGACGGTGTGAGCATCGCCCGTGAGATCGAGCTCGAAGATCCCTTCGAGAACCTCGGCGCACAGCTCGTCAAGAGCGTCGCCACCAAGACCAACGATGTTGCCGGCGACGGCACCACCACCGCGACCGTTCTGGCCCAGGCCATCGTCCGCGGCGGACTCAAGAACATCGCAGCGGGCGCGAACCCGATGGCTCTCGGCGTCGGCATCAACGCCGCAGCCGACAAGGTCGTCGAGGAACTGCTCGCCGCAGCCACCCCCGTCGAGGGCGAGAAGTCGATCGCTCAGGTCGCCACCGTCTCCTCGCGTGACGAAGAGATCGGCAAGCTCGTCGGCGAGGCACTCACCCGTGTCGGAACCGACGGCGTCGTGACGGTCGAGGAATCCTCCACCGTTGCAACCGAACTCGTTGTCACCGAAGGTGTTCAGTTCGACAAGGGCTACCTCTCGCCCTACTTCGTCACCGACATCGATGCGCAGAAGGCCGTCTACGAAGACGCGCTGATCCTGCTCTTCCGCGAGAAGATCAGCTCACTTCCCGACTTCCTTCCGCTGCTCGAGAAGGTTGCCGAATCCGGCAAGCCGCTCTTGATCATCGCCGAGGACGTCGAGGGTGAAGTTCTCTCCACCCTCGTGGTCAACTCCATCCGCAAGACCATCAAGGCCGTCGCCGTCAAGGCGCCGTTCTTCGGTGATCGTCGCAAGGCATTCCTCGACGACCTCGCAGTCGTCACGGCAGGCACCGTCATCAACACCGACGTCGGCCTCTCGCTCAAGGAAGCCGGCCTCGAGCTGCTCGGCAGCGCTCGCCGCGTTGTCGTCACCAAGGACGAGACGGTCATCGTCGACGGTGCAGGCACCGCTGACGACATCGCGACCCGCGTTGCGCAGCTGCGTCGCGAGATCGAGAACACCGATTCGGATTGGGACCGCGAGAAGCTCGAAGAGCGTCTGGCGAAGCTGTCCGGCGGCGTGGCCGTCATCAAGGTCGGCGCAGCCACCGAAACCGATCTGAAGGAACGCAAGTTCCGCGTCGAGGATGCGGTCAACGCAGCCAAGGCAGCAGTTTCCGAGGGCATCGTCCCCGGTGGCGGATCGGCTCTCGTTCAGGCCGGTACGGCTCTGATCGGGAACCTCGGCTTGACGGGTGACGAGGCCACCGGCGTTGCCGTGGTCCGCGAAGCCCTCAACGCTCCGTTGTTCTGGATCTCCAGCAACGCAGGCATCGACGGTTCCGTCGTTGTCAGCAAGGTCGCCGAGATGACCAAGGGCGAAGGCTTCAACGCTGCCACCCTCACCTACGGCAACCTGCTTGCCGACGGCGTCGTCGACCCGGTCAAGGTCACTCGCTCGGCAGTGGTCAACGCCGCTTCCGTCGCGCGCATGATCCTCACGACCGAGAGCGCCGTCGTCGAGAAGCCGACCGAGGAAGTTGCCGACACCGGACACGGTCACAGCCACTGACTCGCTGCTCGTAGTTTCGACAAAGAAGAGATCCCCCACCGGATTCCGGTGGGGGATCTTTTTTCGTCTGGCGATCAGATGAGCGGGATCGTTGCGAACGGCTCGCTCGTCGGCTGCTGCGATCCGCCGGGCGGTTCGATAGTGAACGCCAACTTCGTATTCGGACCGATGCCGTCGAGCACCACCTGGGTAGTGGGTTTGACGTCGCCCGGAGCCATCGTCCCCATCGGGATCATCGTGGTGTCGTCGGTGTCGCCCGGCACCAGCCACATCTGGTAGACGGTATCCGGACTCGGGGGAGTCACATCGTTCATCACGAGGACTGCGGCGTCTTCGGAGGGCGAGAACAGCGTCGTGGCACTACCGCCGCCCGGGATTTCACGCGTCGTGGCATGAACGTCGGGTGCTGCCATGATTTCGGACGCGGGGTTCTGCGGCGGCGTGTTGTCGGACAGCGTGCGCCCGATTCCGATGCCGCCGACCAGGATTGCGACTGCGGCGGCCGCCGCAAGAGCCACGGTCCACGGGCGTCGACGGTTACGGCGCTCGGCCAGCGAAACGGGGGCATTGGGAGCAGCGGCCTGCTCTGCGATCGAGGCAAGGACGCTGCTGCGCAGCGACGGCGGGGGCTCGACGGCGTCGACGACGGTCATCGCGGCCATGGTTTCGGCGGTGAGCCGGACCTGGGCGTCGAATTCGGCGTGGGTCGCGGAGTCCGAAGCGGCAAGTCGTTTGTCGACCTCACGGCGCTCGTCGAGGTCCAACGCATCGATCGCGTAGGCGTACGCGTAGTCGATCAGCTCTTCGTCCATCTCACATCACCCCCAAACATCCACGTAGGCGCAGTAGTCCGTCGCGAATTCGCGACTTGATCGTGGGAATCGCCACGCCGAGATCTTCGGCCACCTCGCGGTACGTTCGGCCGCCGTAATAGGCGAGAGTCACCGATTGGCGCTGAGTGTCCGTCAGCGTTTCGAGACAGTCGGTGACAGCACGATGCTCGTCTCTTCGTGTCACTTCGTCGCTGACGACGTCGAACTCGGGAGTGGCATTGGTGGTGTCGTAGAGAGCCTGTCGATCCGAACTCGACTGTTCTGAGCGCACGCGATCCACTGCGCGCCGGTGGGCAAGTGTCAGGAGCCAGGAGAGCGCGGACCCCTTGGCGGGGTCGAAGCTGTCGGCTGATTTCCAGGCTTGGAGGTAGACCTCTTGGACCGCTTCCTCGGAGAAACCTGGATCACGGAGTACACGAAGAACCATGCCGTACACACGGGAGCTGGTTCGGTCGTAGAACTCGGCGAAGGCGCTCTGGTCGCCACCGGCGACGTTCGCGAGGATCACTGCCAGCTCGCGTGATTCCGCGATGCGCGCGGTGCGGGCCGCAGAATTGTCCGTCGGGCATGCGTCGGCCGCATCCGACGCATGGTCTGGCTCGCTCACGAAGAGTTGTCTCGCTTCATCGCGTACAACCGTAGCGTGCATGTCCGGTTCTTTTCTCTTGGCCCGCCGTTGGCCGCTGTGCGCCTTTATTAACCGCGGGGGGTTGATAAAGGCGCACAGCAGGTGGGGACTACTGCGGCATCAGCACCGAATCGATGAGGTAGACGGTGGCGTTTGCGGTCTTGACTCCACCGCAGACGACAGTTGCGTCGTTGACCTTGATGTTGTCACCGGATCCGGTGACGGTGACCGTTCCGCCCTCGGCGGTGGGGTGAGTTCCGTCGATCGCGTCAGGGGCGATCTGGCCGGGAACCACGTGGTAGGTGAGGATCTTGGTCAGCATGGCGCTGTCCGTCTTGAGGCTGTCGATCGTGGCGGGGTCGATCTTGGCGAATGCCGAGTCGATCGGTGCGAAGACGGTGAACTCGCCGCCGTTGAGGGTGTCGACCAGGTTGACGTCCGGGTTGAGCTGGCCGGAGACTGCCGCGGTCAAGGTGGTGAGCAACGGATTGTTGGATGCCGCTGTGGCAACCGGATCCTGGGCCATTCCGCTGACCGATCCGGCGCCGCTCGGCACTGCAGCTGCGTAGTCGGCACAACCTGCACCGACCAGATCAGAAGCGGGCTCTGCCATCGCGCTGCTGGGAGACATGCTCGATCCCATGGCAGAAGACGTCATGGCGGCGCTGGACGTGTCGGTCGACGAATCGTTGTCGTCCGAGGAGCAACCGACCACGCCGAAGACGGCGAAAGAGGCTGCTGCGGTGACTGCCAGAACTCGAGTAGAGGTGTTCATGGGTCTGCCTTCCTGAAGGGATGTGCTGAGGTGCACTGTCAGAAGGCATTCGGAGGCGGGCGTCGGTCGGATGGGTCGTGTCGGAAATTCTTTTCGACGGTGTCCCGTCCACACGCAAAAGCCCCCGAAAACTCTCGGGGGCCTAGTGCGCTCTACCTACATGTATCAGGAAGCTATGCGGGTGGTGCGACGGTGGCGCGCGTGTAGTTCACGTTCGGTTTCCGACATTCCTCCCCAGATGCCGTACGGCTCGGCGACGGTCAGCGCGTGGCTGCGGCACTGCATCAGGACCGGGCACTGACGGCACATCTCTTTTGCGCGGGTTTCGCGCTGGGCACGTGCTCTACCGCGTTCGCCATCGGGATGGAAGAACATGGAGGAGTCGACTCCGCGGCACAGACCGTGCATCTGCCAGTCCCAGATGTCTGCGTTGGGGCCTGGAAGGTGATTCGGTGCAGGCATGTTGACTCCTTACTGCAAGCTCGCGTTGATCAACGAGCGGACCAAGTTGCCCGGAGGTTATCCGGGCCTTCTGAATCGTTCACGCTTGCTAACCGTAAGGGTGCTGAGTAAATCGCGTCAATAGGCTCGTTCAGTGGCGATCGGCATATATCGAAATGCGAGAGTTAACGAAGTATATATTTACATTTCGGGCTCCTCGTGCGTTGTTCTGCGCCGATGTCGAAATTGGGTCGATCGAGGTGGCGGCCGGCAAGCCTGGCTGCTCGAGATGCGAAACCCACAGATCAGGGATATGTTCGAGGCTGATCGCCCGGCGAAATCACTCGGTCATTCGGCTCGGTTTGCGTCATTTGTCCGATATTGCGTGGGCGTGGTTGCACTCCATTTCGGGACTTAGTGCCCAAGTTTCAACTAGGACATCCGTCCAATAAGTAATGCGCAGTTAACGTCACGGATATATGCCCGTTAAATATCATTACGAGTACATTTGGCAAATCTCAGTTGAATATCTGATTAACTCCGACAAACTTGCCTTTTCGTGTTTCGTGCGACTTTTGGCATCGTTGGTGTGACGCCGGTCGTGCGAATGTCTGCTCGTGCTGCTGCGATGATCAACCTGTGTCGACACCTGCGCGCCCTCAATCACCTGTGCCCAACGAAACAACTGCACTTCCAGGGTCCCTCGAGTCTGCCGCGTTCGGTGCGGATCCGGATCTCGTCCGCCTCCCGGCGCCTTGCTCTACCCGAGATTGGTGGACAACGGCAGTAGTGCTGGGTGGTCAGGGCCGCTACGCAAGAGCGCGGGCTGCATTGGATGTCCTCGATCGGCTCACGGCCGGTTTCTCGACGCACTCGGATCGAGTTCTTGCCTCTCTGTCTACCAGCACGAGGGCGTCGTTTCTTCGCCAGAGCGGACGCCATGCACTCGCGTCCACGTGGGACGGGCGCGCACTGGCGATCGTCGGCGGCCTGCCAGGTGATCCAGAGGCTGCCTGTGACGCTCTGACCGGTCTGGCCGCAGACGCCCTCGGCTGTGGCAGGCTCACGCTCGGCTGGCGCCTGCTGGCGCAATGTCGGGCGCGTCTGGATGCCGAGGGCGGGCTGTGGCGGCAGGAAATTCGGATCGAATGGGTCTCCGCAGAATTGGCGTTGGCGGGAGGCGACTTCGCTCGTGCCCGCAGACACGCAGAACGCGCCGTCGAATTGTCAGCGGAATCGGAGTCTGTGCGGCACCGCGTGAAGTCGGATCTGCTGCGTAGCGCCGCGCTGACCGGAACCGACGCGAGCGCAGCCGTGAAGATGGCAGCAGATGTGTTCGCGCGGTGCCGGCAATACGGCCTGCTGCCCCTGGCCTGGGCGTCGTCTCTGTTGATCGAAGGTGTCAGCGGTGAGAGAACCTCACCGAGTGCCCGGGAGATCGGCGATCTGATTGCGATGCGTGGTGGATCACTCCTACCTTTGTCGTAACCACTCCACCGAAGTCTCCGGAGAACATTCCAGAAGGAGCTGTATCGATATCGCGACTGCTGGGCAGGTATGCGGAGACCAGTCGGTCCGGATGGTTACTCTTAGAGGGTTCCGCTGAGAGCGGGAGCACACCCGCTCGGGAGGTGCCACTGTAACGCCAGGATTTTCGCTGACGATGACAAATACGAGCGATGAGTTGGACACCGCGGTCGCTGCTGCTGCGCAGGGCGACCGTACAGCTCTAGCTTTGGTTCTGGAGAACATCCGACCGATGGTGGTGCGCTACTGCCGCGGTCGAGTGGGTGCGGCCGAGAGAGGACACCTGTCCGCTGACGACGTCGCACAGGAAGTCTGTCTGGCCGTGATGACCGCGCTGCCGCGTTATCAGGACCAGGGACGCCCGTTCATGGCCTTTGTGTACGGAATTGCCGCGCACAAGGTTGCGGACGCACATCGAAGCTCCGCCCGTAACAAGTCGGAGCCCGTTTCCGAAGTACCGGATGTAATAGCACTGGATGATGGTCCCGAACAGCGAGCTCTCGATTCGGAGTCCAGCAGACAGATGCACGAACTTCTCGGCACACTTCCGGAGAAGCATCGAGAAATCTTGATACTTCGCCTGGTGGTCGGGATGTCGGCCGAGGAAACGGCCGTCGCCGTCGGTAGTACCGCCGGAGCTGTACGAGTCGCTCAGCACAGAGCGATCGCGAAACTGAAAAAAGAAGTGACGAAAGCAGGTGAGAGCTTTGGCTAGAGACGAGGGGCATGACGCTTCGAATCTCGGTGATCTCGCCGACGACGGTACGCCAGTGGATTTGGCTGCGGTTCGGCGTGACGATGCGCTGATCGAATCCATTTCGAATGGTGGGCCGGTAGCAACCGATAGCACCGAACAGTACGAACTTGCGTTGATCCTCTCGCAATGGCGTGACGATGTCGTTGCGACTCCGATGCCCGAGGGTCCGTTGTTGGACGATGTCATCGCTGCAATCACAGCGACGCCGTCCGGCTTCTCCGATCGTCAGCGTTCACGTTCCCGTTCTCGATTGCGTGTGGTTCGTCCGATCGCCGCCGCTGCAGCAGTTGCAGCAGTGGTCTTCGGTGGCGCCACGGCGATGGCGTACGACGCCCAGCCCGGCGATGCCCTGTGGGGCGTCAAGCAGGTCGTCTTCGCCGACGAGGCCAACTCGACAGTTGCGAAGATCGACACGACTTCCGAGCTGGAAAAGGCCGAGCGGCTGTTGGCTGCCGGAGACATTCCTGCGGCAAAGATGGTGCTGGACAACGCAGCTCACCGTGCCGATGCGGTCAAGGACTCGCAGGACAAGACCGACCTCGTCGAGCGTTGGGGCAAGTTGATGACGCAGGTCCAGGAGACCACGTCACCCGCAGTGCCGCCGTCGACGACCGACCAGCAGTCCTCGATTGCCACCTCTCCCACGGCGATTCCGGGGATCTCCGTCAATCCGGCGAACCCTCAGCTGCCTGGGGGTGTGACCACGACGACAACGCCCAATCCTGGAATCATGCAGGCGCCTGGTCCAAGCGCGGCGTCGTCGACACCGTCATCGTCGCCCACGGCAACGACCACGACAACAACGACGACAACCACGACAACGACGCCTCTGGCGCCGGCCTCGTCTCCGTCGGGTGATTCTTCTTCACCCCCGCCCTGATCGCACCGTTCCGATCTGAATTCAAACGAAAGTGGCCGACAAGCAATTGCTTGTCGGCCACTTTCGTATGAGCTTGGGTGAGGTTTCGCTCAGCTGTCGAAACCGTCGCCGTGCATCGCCTCGTTCATCGACGCGTCGGCGTATCCACGGCAGTAGTCCCACGTGACATATGCCTCAGGCATCGGGTCGTAGGCAGGCTCGTGGGGGCGGACGGTTCCGTCCACGAGCAGCTGCAGCAGGTTTGCGCGCAGCATGTCCCAGTCGTGGTAGTGATCCTGTTGGCAGTCCTCGCAGCAGACTACGAGACCGCGGATACCGCGGTGAGCGAGGAGTGCCTCGTATACAGCGAGGTCAGCGAGATCCTCCTCGACCGCTTGGCGTTCGTGGGGGTCGAGTGGTTGGCCCGGCTCGATGGCATCGAGAGCCGCGGAGGGGTCAGCTGGGTCGCCGGCGAAGGGATCTGGCGGCAGACCGGGGGGCAGTTGATCACGCACAGCACCACGGTACGCAGGTCAGGGGGGTCAGCGCCACTTGTTACGCGTACCCGCAGCGTGGGTGGGATGGTTCGGACCTTTGAGTGAGCCGATACCATGGTGTGCAACGCCGGGAAAAGGTGCCAGGAATTTCTTTCCGTGCAGGCGCCTTCTATCCGATATCCAGCTTTCGTAATCCGTTTCGAGGCGGCTGCTACAGCGGTCGCCCTGGGCGAATCTAGGTCCATGGAGGGTCCTGACCGCATGAGTAGTTCTGCAGGACATGTACACACCGGAGGAGACGACCCCAACAAGGTCGCGATGCTGGGACTGACATACGACGACGTGCTGCTGTTGCCGGCTGCGTCCGACGTCATCCCGAGCCAGGTCGACACGTCCAGTCAACTGACCCGCGACATCCGTCTGCGGATTCCGTTGGTCAGTTCTGCGATGGACACCGTCACCGAGTCGCGCATGGCAATTGCGATGGCACGCGCCGGCGGCATGGGTGTCCTGCACCGCAACTCGTCGGTTGAGGTCCAGGCAGGACAGGTCGAGACGGTCAAGCGTTCCGAGGCCGGCATGGTGACCGATCCCGTCACGTGTAAGCCGACCGACACGATGGGTGAGGTCGATGCGAAGTGCGCTCGTTTCCGCATCTCGGGTCTGCCTGTCACCGACGACGCCGGCCAGCTGGTTGGCATCGTCACCAACCGGGACATGCGTTTCGAGGTCGACCAGAATCGCCCGGTCGCGGAGATCATGACCAAGATGCCCCTGATCACCGCTCAGGAAGGCGTCACCGCTGACGTGGCACTGGGCCTTCTTCGTCGGCACAAGATCGAGAAGCTGCCGATCGTCGACGGCAACGGCAAGCTCACCGGTCTGATCACGGTCAAGGACTTCGTCAAGACCGAGCAGCATCCCGACGCCACCAAGGACCGTGACGGTCGACTGCTCGTCGGCGCTGCAGTCGGTGCCGGCGATGACGCCTTCCAGCGCGCGATGGCGCTCACCGATGCCGGTGTGGACGTACTCGTGGTGGACAGTGCGCACGGGCATTCGTCCAATGTTCTCGACATGATCGCCAAGCTCAAGCGTGAACTGGGCGAGCGGGTTCAGATCATCGGTGGCAACGTCGCTACGCGCGCGGGTGCTCTGGCACTGGTCGAAGCCGGCGTCGATGCCGTCAAGGTCGGAGTCGGCCCTGGTTCCATCTGCACCACCCGCGTCATCGCCGGTGTCGGTGCCCCTCAGGTCACGGCCATCCTGGAAGCGGTTGCCGCGTGCAAGCCTCTGGGTGTGCCCGTCATCGCCGACGGTGGACTCCAGTTCTCCGGTGACATTGCGAAGGCTCTTGCCGCAGGTGCGTCGACGGCCATGCTGGGTTCACTCCTGGCCGGTACCGCTGAATCGCCCGGCGAACTGATTCTGGTCGGCGGCAAGCAGTTCAAGAGCTACCGCGGAATGGGTTCGCTCGGCGCGATGCAGTCGCGTGGCGAGGCCAAGTCGTACTCCAAGGATCGGTACTTCCAGGACGACGTGCTTTCCGAGGACAAGTTGGTTCCGGAAGGCATCGAAGGACGTGTTCCGTTCCGTGGCCCGCTCTCGCAGGTGACGCACCAGCTCACCGGTGGTCTGCGCGCTGCCATGGGATACACGGGGTCGGCGACGATCGAGCACCTGCAGAACGCTCAGTTCGTCCAGATCACGGCGGCCGGTTTGAAGGAAAGCCATCCGCACGACATCACGATGACTGTCGAAGCACCCAACTACACCGCTCGTTAGCAACCAGTACACGAGAAAGGGGCGCGCGTGCGCGACCTCGTTGAGATCGGCATGGGTCGAACGGCCCGACGTACCTACGAGTTGGACGATGTGAACATCGTTCCCTCCCGGCGAACTCGTTCGTCGAAGGAGGTGTCGACTGCTTGGCAGCTCGACGCTTACAGGTTCGACATTCCTGTCCTCGCACATCCCACCGACGCGTTGGTCTCGCCGACTTTCGCGATCGAGTTGGGTAAGCGCGGCGGCCTCGGTGTCATCAACGGTGAAGGCCTGTGGGGCCGTCACCCCGATGTCGAGGAGAAGCTCCGGCGTCTCGTCGAGATCGCCGAGAAGGACGGTGGCGTCGACGCGGCCATCCGCTACCTGCAGGAGCTGCATGCGGCTCCGCTGCAGGCCGGTCTTCTGGCAGCTGCGGTGGCGCAGGTCCGTGATTCGGGGGTCACCACTGCCGTTCGCGTCAGCCCGCAGAATGCGCGCGCACTGACGCCGGAGCTGATCAAGGCGGGAATCGACCTCCTGGTCGTCCACGGCACGATCATCTCGGCCGAGCACGTCGTGCACACCGAGCAGGAACCGCTCAACCTCAAGACGTTCATCTCGGAACTCGACGTTCCGGTTGTCGCGGGTGGGGTCAGTGACCACCGCACCGCGCTGCACCTGATGCGTACCGGCGCTGCCGGTGTCATCGTCGGGTACGGGTCTACCGAGGGTGCAACCACCACCGGTGAGGTCCTGGGCATCGGCGTTCCGATGGCCACGGCCATTGCCGATGCTGCAGCAGCCAGGCGCGACTACCTCGACGAGACGGGTGGACGCTACGTCCACGTCATCGCCGACGGTGACATCGCAACTTCGGGTGATCTGGCGAAGGCCATCGCCTGCGGTGCCGACGCTGCCGTTCTGGGCACGCCGCTGGCCGTGTCCGCCGAGGCGCCGGGTGGTGGCTGGTACTGGCCGTCCGCTGCGGCTCATCCTTCGGTTCCGCGTGGAGCACTTCTTCCGGTTTCCTATGGTGAGCGTCCGAGTCTGGACCAGGTTCTGAGCGGCCCTTCGGACGATCCGTACGGTTCGCTGAACTTCGTCGGTGGTCTCCGTCGGTCGATGGCGAAGGCCGGATACTCCGATCTCAAGGAGTTCCAGAAGGTCGGGCTGACAGTCCGCGCGTAGTTTGTACCTTTCTGTGGCCCCGGTTCTTCGTGAACTGGGGCCACAGTTCGTTGTGCAGGACTTTCTTCCGTTCCTGATACTTGCGGTTACGCTTATGGGGCCCCTTGTGGTGGTAGTCACAAGGGGTAGGTGCATACTGGCGGGTAACTACGGTTCACGGTGGAGGTGTCCTGATGGGCAAGCAACGGGCAACGGACTACGACGTACTGATCGTCGGATCCGGGTTCGGCGGAAGCGTGAGCGCGCTTCGTCTCGTGGAGAAGGGCTACAAGGTCGGCGTCATCGAAGCCGGCCGACGGTATGCCGACGAAGATTTCGCGAAGACCAGTTGGGATCTCAAGAAGTTCCTCTGGGCTCCGAAGCTGGGGTGCTTCGGCATTCAGCGCGTGCACCTGTTGCGCGACTGCCTCATTCTCGCGGGCGCAGGCGTCGGCGGCGGGTCGTTGAACTACGCCAACACGCTGTACCAGCCGCCGGAGCCGTTCTTCCAGGACAAGCAGTGGGCGCACATCACCGACTGGCGCAGCGAGCTCACGCCGTACTACGAGCAGGCTCAGAAGATGCTCGGCGTCGTCCAGAATCCGCACATGACGCCCGCCGACGAGATCATGAAGTCGGTCGCCGACGACATGGGTGTCGGCGACACGTTCATCCAGACGCCCGTCGGCGTCTACTTCGGTGAACCTGGCAAGAAGGCGAAGGACCCGTACTTCGGCGGCGTCGGACCCGAGCGCACAGGTTGCATCGAGTGTGGCGAGTGCATGACGGGCTGCCGTCACGGAGCGAAGAACACGCTCCTCAAGAACTATCTGGGCCTTGCCGAGACAGCCGGCGCCGAGATCATTCCGATGACCACCGTGTCCGGGCTTCGTGAGGCTCGCGACGGTTCGTGGGACGTGTTCACCGAGCGAACCGGTGCATTCGGACGAAAGAACCGCCGCACCTACACGGCTGCGAACGTAATTCTCGCGGCCGGAACGTGGGGCACTCAGCATCTGCTCTTCGACATGAAGGACACCGGAGCGCTGCCCAAGCTCTCCGACAAGCTCGGCGAGCTGACTCGAACGAACTCCGAATCCATTGTCGGCGCAGGCAAGTACAAGGTCGATCCCGCACTCGACCTGACCCGCGGAGTGGCGATCACCTCGTCGTTCCACCCGAGCAGCGACACCCACATCGAGCCGGTCCGCTACGGCAAGGGATCGAACGCGATGGGCCTGTTGCAGACCTTGATGACGGACGGCGGCGGCAAGACGCCCCGATGGATCAAGTTCCTCGGTGTGGTTGCGAAGAATCCGTACCAGATGTTGCGCATGTTGACGGTCAAGGACTGGAGTGAGCGCACGATCATCGCGTTGGTCATGCAGAACCTCGACAACTCCATCACCACGTACACGAAGAAGGGCCTGTTCGGTCGACGCAAGGTCACCAGTAAGCAGGGCCACGGTCAGCCGAACCCGACGTGGATCCCGGAGGGCAACGAGGCGACGCGTCGAGTTGCCGAGAAGATCGACGGTGTCGCGGGCGGCACGTGGGGCGAGATCTTCAACGTTCCACTGACGGCGCACTTCCTCGGCGGTTGCGCTATCGCGTCGGATTCCGATCACGGCGTCATCGATCCGTACCACCGCGTGTACGGCTACCCGACGCTCAGCGTCGTCGACGGCGCAGCGGTCTCGGCCAACCTCGGCGTGAATCCGTCGCTGACCATTGCCGCTCAGGCCGAGCGTTCGGCCTCGCTGTGGCCGAACAAGGGGGAGACCGACCTGCGTCCCGCCCAGGGCAGCGGCTACGAGCGTTTGGCTCCGATTGCACCCAAGTCGCCTGTGGTGCCGGCGTCGGCTCCGGCCGCGCTGGTCCTGCCGATCGTGAAGATCACCGGCGGCAAGACAGCTACCGCTGTTCCGGCGGAGCCGGCAGCCGGATAGTTCGCCGCGAACGAAGATGGGGCGTGTCGTCGAGGATTCGACGATACGCCCCATCTCTGTTTCAGAGTGTCAGCCTCCTAGCGACCCGAACAGAGTGCCGAGGTCGAGGCTGCCGGTCCCGCCTCCGGGCCCGCCGTCCGTATCGCCGGGGACGGTCAGGGTCTGCGGCGCGGATGCGGAGGCCGTGTAGCCCGAAGCGCCCACGAATTCGGCGGTGACACTGTAGGTCCCGGAGTTGTAGAACGTCGCCGGTACCGTTGCGACACCGTTGACCACGTCGACCGGTCCACCGATGAGGGTGTCACCGACCTTGAACTGGACCTTGCCCGTGGCGCCGGACGGATCGACCGTTGCCTTGAGCGTCACCGGGGTGTTCTTCTGAACAGTTCCGACAGCGTCGAGAACCGTGGTCGTCTCGACGTCAGCCGGAGCCGGCGTCGTCACACTGACCGGGAATGCCGGGGCAGCGGACGGGGCGAATCCTGGTGAGCCCGTGAACTTCGCGACAACCTTGTGCGTTCCGGTCGAGGTGAAGGTGTACGGAGCGACGGCAACTCCGTCGGTTCCGACCGGAGCACTGACCGTTTCGGTGCCGTCGACGATGAAATCGACGGTGCCGCCGGTACCCTGCGGATCGACCTTGGCAGTCAGGTTGACGTCCTGTCCGACCTTCGCGGTCGACGGCGACACCGTGGCGGTAGTGGTCACGGCGTCCGGCGGTGCATCGGTCGTGACGGTCACGATCTTGGCCGACGCCGACGTCGACGCCAGGAACCCGGGGGCTCCGCTGTAGCTCGCGGTGATGGAGTGCGGTCCGTCCTCGGTGAAGGTCGGGGAGATGCTGGCCGACCCTCCGGTTACCGGCACGGCGTCCTCGAGTGGGTTGTCGCCGTCGAAGAACTGGACGGTTCCACCGTTTGCGCCGCCGCTCACGTTGGCTGACAGGGTGACGGGAGTTCCGTTCTTGGCGTTGGCCGGTCCGACGACTGTGGTGGTGGTTGCCTTGTCCGCCTCGATGATCCGCGTCGTGGCGAGGGGGCCTGCGCCGCTGTTGAGCGGACCGTTCTCGGCGTCACGCGGGGTGCATCGCGTGGGTGCCCAGGCGGTGATGACCAGGGTGGCCTTGGGGAGGAACGTGAGGAAGTTGCGATCGTTGTTCCACGCTCCCGCGCTGCCGCCGGTGCGTACCTTCATCGCGACGTCCCCTGAATCGCCGGCCTTGAGAACTGCCTTGACCTGGGGGAGCTGGAACTGCGTGTAGCCGTCGGCATTGTTGGAACCATCGACGTTCTTGCCGGTCGCCTTGACGACGATGCCGCCCTCGGAGTTGATGCTCGAGCTGGGGCTGTTTCCGATGACCTGGTTGTTTCCGGAGAGGCGCAGAATCGTTCCGTTGGGATCGACGTTGCCGTTCTCGTTGACGCGCAGGATGTTCGGCGCGACACCGCTGAGCCCAGCCGAGGTGCCGGGGACGATGGTGGCTTCCACCAGGGTGGCGTTCGCAGGAACGTCGACGTCGACCTTGATGCGGGAGACGTTCTGGACGGTCGCCCCGGAAGCGGAGCCGGGAAAGGCGATGGGGCCGGGTTGGATGGTGACCTCGAAGGTCTCACCGGCGCCGATGGATTCCGGTGCGTCGACGATGACCGAGCCGGACTGTGACTGCGTGGTCGGACCGGCGACAGCGGACGGGGTTGCCAGGCAACTCGTGCCGAAGGTTGTTGTCACGGGGGCCGCTGATGCGGGGATTCCCGCGAGGATGACGCCACTGGCGAGTGCCGTGGCGGCGATCGGCGCCGCGATGCGACGTCTGGAGTACACGAACATGGATTCTCCTGAGCTGGGTACGGGAGTGGTGTCCAAAGCTGATGTGGGGGACTAGCTTCCGAAGAGCGGGATGAGGCCGCTGAGCGAACCGGTGTCCACGCTTCCGGTGCCGCCGCCGTCGGTCGGTGCGGTGCCGACCTGCACGACCGTCGGGCCGGAGACGGAGTTCTTCCAACCGGCGTCGCCGACGAAGTTGGCAGTGAGGCCGAACGTTCCCTCGTCGTCGAAGGTGTGCGTGAGTGTCGCGACGCCGTTGACGACGGCAACGGGTGCGCCGATGGGCGTCGTGCCGGACTTGAACTGGATCATTCCGTTTGCTGTTCCGGGTGCGACGGTGGCCTTGAGCTGCAATGCCTTTCCGACCTGAGCCGAGCCGCTGACGGTCAGAGACGTCGTGGTGTCGGCGCGGGCGGGTTCGGGATCGGTGACGTTCACCGTGAACGACGTGGACGTGGAGCCGATGAATCCGGTTCCGCCGGAGAACTCTGCCGTCACGGCTGCAGCGCCCGCTGATGCGAAGGTGTGCGGGAGGATCGCGACGCCGTCACCCGTGCCGACCGGTGCGGTACCGACCTCGGCGCCGTCGACCTTGAACGTCACGGTTCCGCTGCTCGGGATGGGGGAGACGGTGGCCGAGAGGTTGGTCGGTTCACCGACAACAGCGGTGAGTGGTTCGACAACGGTGGTCGTGGTTCCCCAGTCGGGATCGCTGACGTCGAGTTGGGTTGCGGTGGAGACGGAATCGCCGTAACCGGCCTCGCCGGTGAACACTGCGGTGAAGCTGTGGGTACCCGAAGCGTCGTAGCTGCGGGTCAGGGAAGCCGTTCCGTTGACTACAGCCACCGGTGCGCCGAGGTTGGTCTCGCCGTCTTTGAACTGCACCGTGCCCACGGCGTTTGCCGGTGTGACGACAGCGCTCACGGTGATGCTGTCACCTACCAGCGCGGCGTTCGGGGCCGAGATCGTGGTGGTGGTGTCCGCGGAGACGTCGACGGTCTGGACTCCGGAGGTCGAGCTGTGGAATCCCGGACCGGCGTTGTACGCGGCGGTGATGTCGTGGGCGCCGACGCTGTCGAAGGTGTGGGAGAGGGTGGCGCTACCGCCCGAGACCGGGACCGGTGAGCCGATGTCGTTGCCGCCGTCCTTGAACTGGACGGTGCCGCTCGCGTCGGACGGCGCAACTGTCGCGGTCAGGTCGACCGGCGTGCCGACCTTCGCCGTTGCCGGGGCAACCAGTGTGGTTCCGGTGGCGACAGACGGGTCGACTACCTGGACGTTGACGTTGATGGGGTTGAGGCCCTGCTGTGTGCTGAAGGCGTTGACGTCGAAGAGCATGCCGCTGTCGTACGTCCCGAATGCTGTGCCGACGGGGACCGTGTAGGTCGCTTCCAGCGTGACGGGTTGGTTCTTCTTGACGACGAATCCACCGACCAGGAAGGTGCAGCCGCTCGAGCACTTCGCGGAGACTCCGCCATCTGATTCGTTGCTGATCGTGGCCCGGTTGGTCACACCCAGGTAGGTGGCCTTGGCGCTGCCCGGCACGAGGACGAATCCTGCGGGCGGGATGTCACGGATCTTTGCGATCGACCGTTCGATGCCGCTTTCGTTGTGCTTGATCTCGGTCTTGTACGTGACGGTGTCGCCTGGGTGAACTGCCGCGTTCCCGATGACACTCTTCGTGAAGATCAGGTTGTCGGTCGTGCCGGTGAAAGTGGTCGGCGGGGCTTCGTCAGCAGTGGCCGGCGTGCCGAGGACTAGAAGTCCGGCGGCAGCCGTCACAGCCGCGACAGGTATGGCGAGTCGTCGTATGAATCGACGCACAGGTCCTCCTCGAGGTGAGCGCCGTTCGGCGGCGCCGGCCGTTTGCGATCGTGATCCTGATCACTTGACGGGCGAGATTACCTTTACTGGACGTTTGGTTCAGGCGAATCGGTCAAACGTCCAGAAAATTCACCCTTCGTCCATTTCGGGCTCTGGCCTGCGATGATGCTGCCGAATTGATTGCCGAAGCTAAGATGCGGGTGATCGGGGCGCCGTTGACCTGGACGGTGGTCTAGATCCGCGCGAGGTCGCTGCGCAGTTCTGAGGGGCGGCCTTTGTAGTGACGTACCTCGCGCTCGCTCGGTCGAGTAGCGGGCTGAGTCCATGCATGCGCAGAAGCGCTGGCTGCGGCGATTAGACTGCACCTGTGGCAGATATCGAGCAGCAGAGACCAGTTCTTGTCGTCGACTTCGGGGCGCAGTACGCGCAGTTGATCGCACGGCGAGTTCGCGAAGCCAAGGTCTACTCGGAGGTGATTCCGCACACCACGACCGTCGAGGAGATCGTGGCCAAGAACCCCTTGGCTGTTGTGCTCTCGGGTGGGCCCTCGAGTGTCTACGCAGACGGTGCTCCCAAGCTTGATCCCGCACTGTTCGATCACGACATTCCGGTTTTCGGAATCTGCTACGGATTCCAGGCAATGGCAGGCGCCCTGGGCGGCACCGTCGCCGAGACCGGTACCCGCGAATACGGCCGAACCGACATCGCGGTATCCGGCGGATTGCTCCACGACGGTCTTCCCTCGACGCAGCCGGTATGGATGAGCCACGGTGACGCCGTCACCGAAGCGCCTTCCGGCTTCGAGGTGACCGCGACCAGCGACGGTGCTCCCGTCGCGGCGTTCGAGGACCGCGCCCGCAAGCTCGCCGGTGTGCAGTACCACCCTGAGGTTCTGCATTCCCCGCACGGTCAGCAGGTCCTGAGCCGCTTCCTGCACGAGATTGCCGGTATTCCGGCAGCGTGGACGGCGTCGAACATCGCCGATGCGCTGATCGAGCAGGTTCGCGAGCAGGTCGGAGACGGACACGCCATCTGCGGTCTGTCCGGTGGCGTCGACTCCGCTGTCGCTGCGGCTTTGGTTCAGCGCGCAATCGGCGACCGGTTGACATGCGTCTTCGTTGATCACGGTTTGATGCGAGCCGGTGAGCGCACGCAGGTCGAGCAGGATTTTGTCGCGGCAACCGGCGCTCGTCTGATCACCGTGGATGCCGCGGACACCTTCATCGGTGAGCTGGCAGGCGTCACCGATCCCGAGACCAAGCGCAAGATCATCGGCCGCGAGTTCATCCGCAGCTTCGAAGGCGCAGTCAGTGATGTTCTGGGCGAGAACGCATCTCATGGTGCGACCGTCGACTTCCTCGTCCAGGGCACGCTCTACCCGGACGTCGTGGAGTCGGGCGGCGGCACGGGAACTGCAAACATCAAGAGCCACCACAATGTCGGCGGGCTGCCGGAAGACCTGCAGTTCAAGTTGGTCGAACCGTTGCGTCTGCTGTTCAAGGACGAGGTCCGTGCAGTGGGCCGCGAACTCGGCCTGCCCGAAGAGATCGTCGGACGCCAGCCGTTCCCCGGTCCCGGACTCGGTATCCGCATCATCGGTGAGGTCACCCGCGATCGCCTCGAGATCCTGCGTCAGGCAGATTCCATTGCGCGCGAAGAGCTTACGTCTGCAGGCTTGGACGGAACCATCTGGCAGTGCCCGGTCGTTCTCCTTGCCGACGTCCGAAGCGTGGGCGTGCAGGGTGACGGCCGGACGTACGGTCATCCGATCGTGCTGCGTCCGGTCTCGAGTGAAGACGCGATGACCGCGGACTGGACGCGTCTGCCGTACGAGACCCTCGAGCGCATCTCGACTCGAATCACCAACGAGGTTGCGGACGTGAACCGCGTAGTCCTCGACGTGACGAGCAAGCCGCCGGGAACTATCGAGTGGGAGTAAAAACAACTGTGCGCCTTTATTAACCCCCCGCGGTTAATAAAGGCGCACAGCAGTTTTACTTCCGGTTGCGCCGATTCGGCAGAATCACCAGCAGTAGTCCTGCCACGACGGCGGCACCGACGAACAGCCAACGGAATTGAATGTTCGCTGCCGGCGCCAGGGAGAATGGCCCGACCAACGCCCACACACTGACCAGAAGTGCGGCCAGTCCGGCGATCAGCAGAAGTGCCGAGGGGCGCTTGGATTCTCGGGTCTCGTCGTGCTCTGTGGTCTCGTCGTATTCGCTCATGATTGCGTCACCTTCAGACTGCCGAACGTTGCTTTGGCGTTGATGGTCAGTGTGGGCGAATCCGGTGTCGCCTCGCGGCCCCGGTGTACTCCGCCGTCGAGGCAACCGGATCCGTCACCCATGACGACGGTGCAGCTGTTCTTGACGTTGACGGTTGGTGGCACCATGACGACGAACTCACCGAACGACGCCGCGACGTCGATGGTCTTGTCCTCGGTGAACTTGACCCCGTTGAGGTCGAGAGTGAAGCTTCCGAAGGCTCCCGAGTACGACGGCTCCAACTCGGAAGCGGTTGCCGGAGTCCATCTTTGCTCACCCGAGGCGTCGAAATCGATCGGGTAGACCAACGAGGCGAGAAGCACGAAACCCACGAGCGGTCCGGTGACGACCAGCAGGCCGTACCCCTTGCGGAAGAATGCCCCGAGGATCAGGCCGAGCGCGATGACGGCGAGTCCGACAGCACCGACTCGGCCGGGAGTGAACCACTCGTTGCCGGTTGCCGCGCCCGCTGCCCCGGTGACGGCGGCGACGATGATCGCGAGTCCGAGCACCGTCAGCGTCCATCGCGAGCGACGCTTACGTGGTGGCAAAGGCAGCAGCGGCGTGGCTTTGACTGCCGGGTCCGGGAGATCCCAGGCGAACGGAGCGACACCGAGCGGATCCCAGGAGGGCGGTGTGATGGCGGCCTCGCCGATCACCTCGGTCGGATTGGCGGCGGCTGAAGCGCTCGGGTCCTTCGACAGGTTGATCGTCGGATGATCGGCCTGAGATTGCGGTGACTGTTCGGCCGGCCGTTCCTCGGGCACGTAGGTGTCGGGGAGTTTTGTGTACGGCGTGTACACGGGCGGCTGATTGGGTGCGAAGTATCCGGGAGTGAACGGCCCGGGCGTGAATCCCGTGCCTGGATACGCGGTACCCGCGCCGACGTACGGGGACGTGCTCTGCGGCAGCGCAGGCGGGACCGGCGCTCGTTGGTAGAGCAGCCACAGGCCTCCGACCATCAGAATCAGCCCGATCAGACCGGAACCACCCAGGCCGACGCCGACAGGCCCGACGGTCGTAGCCGCGATGGCGAGAGCCACCAACAAGACGATGGTCTTGGTACTGGAATCGGAGCTGTGTCCGCGGCCCATCAGCGACTGTGCGGGGGACGATCCGTCACCGGCGCGGGCGAGCACCAACCACCCGGCGAGGTAGAGAAGGATGCCTGAACCGCCGAAAATAGTGGAGGCCACAAACGCGACACGTACCAGAATGGGGTCGATGCCGTACCGGTATCCGATTCCGGCGCATACCCCGGCCACGTGACCTTGTGCCGGCAGACGCACGGGGCGGGTCCGCCACAGATCCTGGATCTGTTCTTGGAAAGTCGGATTGTTCATGAATCAATCCTGGCTTCCGGGGCGGCCTCCGCGCATCAGGGCCAACCCTGATCTTTGTGACGATCGGGGCCAGGGGCGCCGCCCTGATTCAGGGTTGGACCCTGATGTGACTGCGAGTGGTTCGTGCCAGTATCGACTATGTGCAATATCTGTCAGATCCGCCGTTCGTGAGCGGTCCCGCTCCCGGGTTCACGGGAGGCCCGCCCGTCAACGGGGTACCGGTGCATGCCGTACCCATGAAGAAGGGTGTGCCCATTCCGGGCGGTGTTCCATTGCGAAAGCTGGAGCGGCGCTCCGGCGGTCGCATCGTCGCCGGTGTTGCAGGCGGTATCGCCGATCATCTCGGGATCGACGTTCTGAAGGTTCGAGTCGCCTTCGCGATTCTGGCGGCGATGGCCGGATCCGGCATCGTGATTTACGGCGCCCTCTGGATCTTCACCTCCGCCGGCACGGACACCCAGAAGCCGTCCGCGGCCGAGCGGCAGCGGGCGTACGGCTTGATCGCACTCGGATTGGGCGGCGCAGCCGCGTTGTCCTGGCTGTTCAGCGGCACGGCGGGTTCGGTGCTCGCACCGTTCTTCGTCGTCGCGATCGGTGCCGCTTTGGTGTGGCGCGAGTTCGACTCCGACGGTCCCCGGACCGTCATCGGCTTGCCGCAGCGGCCTACCGTTCTCACGTGGGCGCGGGTGGTCGGGGGAGCGACCTTGATCATCTTGGGTCTCGGCGTCGTCGTCCTCGCTCAGGTCGACCTCGAAGCACTGCGCTCGTCCCTGCTGGCCGTGGTGGTGACGCTGATCGGTGTCGGATTGTTGACGGTGCCGCTGTGGCTGCGGATGTGGCGGGCTCTCGGCGCCGAGCGTGCGGCCCGAATTCGCAACGACGAACGTGAAGAGATCGCCTCGCATCTGCACGACTCCGTACTTCAGACGTTGGCGCTGATTCAGAAGCAGTCCGACAATCCGCAAGAGGTGGCGCGCCTGGCCCGTGGTCAGGAACGCGAGCTGCGCAAGTGGTTGTTCAGCGGCGGGGATATCGACCACACGAGCCTGACCGAAGGTCTGAAGATCATCGCCGGTGAAGTGGAGGACCAGCATGGCGTCACGGTCCGCCCCGTCACGGTCGGCGACGTACAACTCGAAGGCGAAGGCGTCGAGAACGGTCTGCCCAAGGAAGCGTTCACCGCGCTCCTCGGTGCGACGCGTGAAGCTCTCGTGAACTCGGCAAAGCACTCGGGGGAGAAGGAAATCAATCTTTTCGCCGAGGTCGAGGGCGACCAGGTCAGTGTGTTCGTTCGTGATCGCGGAGTCGGATTCGACGTCAATGCGGTGCCGGAGGACCGTCAGGGTTTGGCCAAGTCGATTCGTGGTCGCATCGAGCGACGGGGTGGCCGCGTCGTGGTTCGATCCGACATCGGAAAGGGCACCGAGATCCGCGTGCACATGCCGCTCGGTGACTCTGCTCTAAAGTGGGACCAGACTGCTGACCGTGTCGACAACCCCGAGGAACAGCCCCAGTGACTTCGCTTGCGCCGCCCCCGTACCGCGTATTTCTTGTCGACGATCATGCAGTGTTCCGCTCCGGGGTGAGGGCGGAACTCTCGCGCGAGGCAGACATGGACGTAGTCGGTGAAGCCGGTGGCGTCGCTGAGGCGATCGCGGGTATCAACTCGACGAAACCGCATGTCGTTCTGCTCGATGTCCACATGCCTGACGGTGGTGGAGTGGCAGTTCTGCGCGGAATCGATTCCGGCCCGGTGTGCTTGGCGCTCAGCGTTTCCGATGCGGCCGAGGATGTGATCGCGGTGATCCGCGGCGGCGCGCGCGGGTACGTGACCAAGACGATCTCGGGATCCGAACTGGCCGAGGGTGTACGACGCGTTGCCGGTGGTGACGCAGTGTTCGGGCCTCGCCTGGCAGGCTTCGTACTGGACTCCTTCACCGGGCGTTCCAATGCACCCGAACCGCAACTCGATCCGGAACTCGACTCGCTGACTCCGCGAGAACTCGAAGTGCTCAGATTGCTGGCACGTGGGTACACCTACCGTGAAATCGCCGAGGACCTGGTGATTTCCGTGAAGACGGTCGAGACTCACGCATCGAACGTCCTGCGAAAGACTCAGCAGTCCAATCGCAATGCGTTGACGCGTTGGGCACATCGCCGCCAGATCGACTGAATTCCCGCGCGCTCTTTCGCGATTGCGTGCGAAGGCGCACCATGGACCGATGACGGAACCACTGGCGCTCGCGTCGAAGCGTGGGCGTTGGGTTGTCGCCGCCACCGTTCTCGGCTCGAGCATGGCTCTCCTCGACGGCACCGTCGTCAACATTGCTCTTCCTCACATCGGTGAAGAACTGGGTTCCGGTGTCGCTGGACTGCAGTGGACGCTCAGCGGTTACACCTTGGCCTTGGCGTCGCTGATTCTGCTCGGGGGAGCCCTCGGTGATCGTTGGGGTCGGCGACGGGTATTCGTGTGGGGGACGGTCTGGTTCGCGGTCGCGTCGTTGCTCTGCGGAATTGCACCTGACATCACGTTTCTGGTGATTGCACGAATCCTGCAGGGAGTGGGAGCTGCGCTCTTGACACCTGGCAGCCTTGCCATCATCTCCGCGTCACTTCGAGAGGAGGACCGCGGCGCGGCAATCGGATTGTGGTCGGGTTTAGGTGGTGTTGCCGGCGCCATCGGACCGCTTTTCGGTGGTTGGCTGGTGGAAGTGGCGGGATGGCGATCGGTATTCCTGCTCAATATCCCGCTGGCGATCGTCGTGGTGTGGGCAGCGGTGCGCCATGTACCGGAGAGCCGCGACCCGCATCCGCCCGAGCACCTGGACGTGGTCGGATCTGCCTGCGCAGTAGTCGGTCTCGGCGCACTGACGTACGGGCTGATCGAGGTCAACCCGATAGTCGGGCTGATCGGAGTGATCGCGCTCTGCCTGTTCGTCGTGGTGGAACGACGCTCACCGAGTGCCCTTGTGCCGCCGTCCCTGTTCCGTTCGCGGATGTTCGTCGCGGCCAATCTGGTGACCCTTGCGGTCTATGCGGCGCTGGGCGGTGTGTTCTTCCTGCTCGTGCTGCAACTGCAATTGGTTGCCGGGTACTCGCCGGTGGCTGCCGGCGTCGCAACGGTACCGATCACCGTGGCATTGCTGCTGTTGTCTTCGCGCGCGGGCAGTTACGCGCAGACGCACGGACCGCGGTTGCCGATGACGGTCGGGCCCGCCGTTGCCGCGGTGGGGTTGGTGTTGATGACGCGGATCGGCCCGGATGCGTCGTACCTGACCGTCGTGCTGCCGGGAGTTCTGGTGTTCGGGCTCGGCCTGGCGGTGATGGTCGCGCCGTTGACCGCCGCGGTGCTTGGTTCGGTACCGGTGGAGCAGTCCGGAATCGCATCCGGTGTGAACAATGCCGTTGCTCGCACGAGCCAACTTCTTGCCGTCGCGGCCTTGCCTGCCCTCGTGGGTATCGACGCCGAAAGTCTGGTCGATCCGACGAGTTTCTCCGACGGGTTCCGGTACGCGATGTACATCTGTGTGGCACTGCTGTTGATCGGTGCAGCGATCGCCGCGACGCTGATCCGAACTCCGACAGTAGAGCCTGTTCAGGAAGCGGATTCGGTTGCCTGCAAGCCGCATTGTGATCTGACGGGACCTGCAGTGCAACCGAATCCGATGAGGGACTAGACGCTGATGTCGCGATCGCGGCTGGGCACCAAGGGAATTGCTGCGGCGGGAAATGCCGCGACTATCGCGAAGGCGAGCGGGTAGCCGACCGCGCCGATCAGCGCACCGACCACCGGGCCCACTGCTGACGCGGCAATGAACTGCCCGGTGTTCTGTGCGCCCAATGCTTTTCCTTGCCATTTCGGCCCGGCAGCTTCGGCGACGGAAGTGAATGCCAAACCGTTGTCGGCGACGCTGATAGTGGTTGCCAGCAGCAGGATCAAGGCGGGAACGCCCCAAGGCGCTGCGCCGGCTGCCGCCATTGCCAACATGACCGCAGACGCGGAGACGGCAACCAACCGCAGCGGGCCTACTCTGCTTCCGGCGCGATCACTCCAGATGCCGACAACGATGCGTCCGAGTGCACCCACGAACTGGGAGATCCCGATCAGGAGCCCAGCGGGCGCAGCGTCCCATCCTTGCTCGCTGATCAGCCAGACCAGACCGAATGTCGAGAGGGTGAACTGCGGAAACACCAGCAGTGCCGAGACGACGTGAATGCGCCACAGGAACCAGTTCGAGCGATAAGGATTTACCGTTTCGACCGGGATGTCTGTGGGCCGCGCCGCCGGCCGCGGGGGATTGATCAATGCGACGGCGCAGATCAGGGCGAGAACGCCGTTGAGAGCTACCGACAGTCCGACGGCCGAACCGATTCCTACGTTCACAGCGAGAGTCGGGATGGTCAGCGACGCGATGGTCACGCCCAGGGGCTGTGACATCTGCCGGATTCCCATCGCGAGGCCGCGCCGATCCTTGGGAAACCAGCCGACCACAACACGTCCACTGGCAGCGTTGGTGCTCGCCGCAGCCATTCCGCCCAGCAGAAATGCGATCCCGAGGAGGGTGTAGTTGTCGGTGGTGGTCGCGGCCAGCGCGGCGATCGCCGTCAGGCCGAGCCCGATGGAGATGACCCATTTCTCGCCGAATCTGTCAGCCATCGCTCCCCACGCCACCAGCGTGAGAACCATGCCGAAAGTGGGTGCAGCGGCCAGAGTTCCGGCCTGCGTCAACGAGAGGCCGTGCTCGGAATGCAGCAGCGGGATCAAAAAGGCGGGGGTGCTGACGAAGACGGTGCCTGCGGCCTGGGCTGCGACGCCGATTCCGAGCATCGTCCACGCCTTCGGGGAGACGGCCGTCTTTTCCAGCCGCGACGCCTGCGTCATGGTGCCCTCCGATCTCTACGCTGTTCGACGATGCCGACGCTACTCGCGTGGTTTCACATGTTGAAACCAGAATCCCACTATTTGGTCGAACGCGGACGGTTCAGGGTGCGAAGTGCCCACCCCTTTTCGAGTGAACGGTACGACGATCGCCTTGGGTGCGCCGAAAGGTACGTTCGCTCGGGAAGGGTTCAGCGACGGGGCAGGCGAACCGTGAAGACCGTGCGACCATCCACCTGGTCGACGCCGATGGTGCCGCCGTGCAGGTGCACGTTCTCGACGGCGAGCGAGAGTCCGAGTCCGCTGCCCTCGCTGCGTCCGCGCGCGGTGTCGACCTTGTAGAACCGCCGAAAGATCGCCTGCCGGTCTTCGGGTGAGATGCCGGGGCCGTGGTCGACGACGGTGATGACGGAGAAACCGGATTCGACGCTCAACTCGACGCGAACCGGGGGCGCTCCGTGGCGCAGTGCATTGCCGACGAGGTTGGCGACGACAATGTCGATCCGACGCGAATCGACTCTGGCGCTGACACTTTCGGGTGCGCGCAGTTCGACGGTGTCTGTCCATCCGCGGCTCTCGAGTGTGCGCTCGGTCAATTCGACGAGGTCGACGTCGTCGAGGACGAGGTGCGCTTGCTGAGAGTCGTGGCGAGACATTTCGATGAGGTCTTCGACAAGTCGAGTGAGCTTGCCGATCTCACTGCTCACGATGCGCGCGGCAGCGGCGGCGTCGGGCGGAAGATTGGGGATCTCTTCACGGAGGATCTCACTGACCGGCACCAGTGCTGCGAGCGGCGTCCGGAGCTCGTGGGAGACGTCTGCGACAAACCTTCTCGACTGCTCTTCCGATTCTTCCAGACCTCGGATGACCGCTTCGTTGCGAGCGACCATGTTGTTGAACGTTGTTGTGACCTGGGCGAGTTCGGCTACTCCGTCTTCGGGGAGTCGGACGCTGAGGTCGCCGTCGGCAGCGCGGGCGGCCGCCTTGTCCAGGCGTTTGAGCGGACGGACAAGCGTCGACGCGATCCACAGCCCGAGTAGTCCGCTCACCAACACACCGGCGGCGAGGGTGAGGCCGACAGCTCGAAGCAGGTCGTCGAACTTGTCCTGCACTCCTACCAGCGGCCGGATGGTGACGGCTTTGACCAATGTCTCGTTGTCGTAGCTGTCGTCCGCGCTCATGTCCACGACATTGACGGACATTCCCAACATGATGCGCTGGGAGTCGAGCCTCTCGAAACGGATCAGCTTCGGACTGTCCAAACCTTCGTCGAAGCTGGGCGGAATGGTCGCCGCATCCACGGATCCTTGACGGATGACTTCGCCGTCGACGATCAGCGTCATGTCGGACTGGAAGATCTGTTGGAGGTTGGCAGGCGTCAACTCGTCTACCGGTGTTCCGTTGACGTATTGCAGTTCGTCGCGAAATTGTGCGGTCGCGACATCCTGAGCGTTGGAATAGATCCACGACCGTGCCATGAACGAGACGACACCCGCGGTTGCCCCGGCGATGATCACGACGATTGCGATGAACACGAGCACGAGCCTGGTTCGCAGACCGTCGACCTGAAGCCAGGTCGGTCTCATCGGGCTGGGCTGGTGTTGAAGCGATACCCGAACCCGCGCACCGTTTCGATGACGGTCGGTGCGGCCGGGTCGTCCTCGATCTTTCCGCGCAGCCGCTGCACTGCTGCATCGACGATTCTGGAATCACCCAGATACTCCTGGTCCCAGGCTGCGGACAACAACTGTCGGCGGCTCAGGACCTGTCCGGGGTTCTCGGTCAGCGCCAGGATCAGTCGGAGTTCGGTCGGGGTGAGGGTCAGCAGCATCCCGGCCTTGCGGACCTGCAGCGACGACCGATCCAATTCCAGGTCGCCGAACGTCTCTGCACCCGGCGTCGCATCCGGGCGCGTCGTTGCGGGTGCCGAGCGCCGCACGACGGCTTTGATACGAGCGTCGAGGACGCGCGGACTGGCCGGTTTGACGACGTAGTCGTCGGCACCGGCTTCCAGGCCGGCGACGGTGTCGATGTCGTCGGACCGAGCGGTCAGAATGATGATCGGGATCGAACTTCGGGTGCGGATACGTCGGCAGATCTCGTAACCGTCGGCACCCGGCAGCCCGAGGTCGAGTAGGACGAGGTCCGTGGCACCCAGGGCGTCGTCGAAATCACCGTTACCGTCGGGGCGATGGCTGACGTTGTGCCCGAGTCGGTTCAGTCCCAACGTGATTGCCTCGGCCACGGCTGGATCGTCTTCTATGAAAAGAATGCTCACCATGAGCTCACCTTGGACTCGCCATGATCAGGGGCCTTCTGCGGTCGGAGAAATCTCGGTCAGCCAAGGGTACAGGGGTCACACTCGCGAGAGTCGCTCGTTGCCTGAGTCTGCCAGCACCGCATGCCGGGCGACGCTGGTGTTCAACGGAAATGCCGACACAGCGAGGGTGTAGCAGCCGACGAGCAGTAGTGCACCGATCACGTCGCTCGGGCGGTGCCATTGCAGCACGACTACCGAGATCGCGGTTCCGATGGTGATCAGCGCACCGTTGACCGCAACGACCGCCCGCCACCTCGAGGGCGTGACGATCACGATCGCGCAGACCAGAGCAGCTATGGCCGTCAAAGTGCCGCTGGGGAAGGAATTGTGCATCACCAGACCGTTCAGGTCCGGTCGATCCAGCGATTGTTTGAGAACCCAGGCCGTCGTGATGGGACCGAGGGTCACGACGACGACGCGTAAAGCTAGCGCAATCGGGTTGTTGCGCAATGTGATCATGAGCGCCACGAGCACTCCTCCCACTATCAGTATCGGGGTGACGAGGCCGATGAACTCGGCGGAGAACACGCTGAGGCGTTCGGAGGTGGCCGCACCCACCATGAGTTGTTGGTCGACGATCTGACCACCGGTGGTGTTGACCGCCAATTCGAATTCGACGACTCCGAGGATCAAGAGTGCCAGTGCGGCAATCAGTCTCGCTGGTTTGACTCGTGTCATGATCAGCCTTCCGCTCTCTCGTCCGAGGGGTTGCTCAGTTGTGGCGGGCATTCCCCGCCAGGAGTGGTTGCCAATTCGAAATGCCACATCTCGTTGGCGTAGGTCTGGCAGAGGCCGTAATCGCTGCCGTGCTGAATGAGCCAGTCGTCGGCGTCGGTCGGTCCGATGTCGACGGCCTGTCCACTGACATGCTTGGACAGGCTCGGCGAGTGCACCCACTTGGACGCTTCGTCCACGCTGCCGTACTTGACGACGGCTTCGTCGAACAGTCGCTGTTGGTATGCCGCGGACCGCCAACCCGACGTGACGTGCATGTCCACGCCGGATGCCTGTGCGTCGGCCGCTGCCGACTGGAGCGCCGCGAGCAGTGCGGAATCGAGACGGGCAAGCGCGGGCACATGAGTGTCCTGCAAGCTGATGCCGTCCTCGATCTCGCCGCCTGAGGGTCCTGAATCAGGCTGAGTGGCAAGGTAGTTACCGCTCTTCGGTTGTGCTTCTTCTGTGTACGAGCAGGAGCTGAGCGCGACCGCACCGAGCACGACTGCACCGAGTGCGACGAAGCGGATGATTCCGCGGTGGCTGGGCATACAACAGAGACTTCTCGGTCAGTGTCACCGGCAGGTGGTCACCGTTCGTCGACGGTGTCACGGTCTGCAACAGCTCTGTAACAGGACGGAACGGGGCTGGTGAGCGCGCGCTACGCGGGGCGCGGGATCGACGCGAAAGTCGACAGCTCGAACCACGAAGGCAGGCTACGACGCAACGCAGTAGGCCCAGAAATGGTGACGTCACCGGACCGTATGGCGTCCGACCAGGTCAGGTTACCTCGCCAGATCTCGGTCATCTGTCGCAAGCCCGCAGAGACCGACACTGCAACGTCGAAACCCGGATCGATATCGCACATGTCCACCTCACCGGAATTGATGACGAGCCACCAGTTCCGCGAATGTCCACGTACTCCGGAGAATGCGAAGTGCACCACGGTCTTGCCTTCAGGCACCACGGAATGATCCACGCGGCGATGCATGTCCCACAGCAGCAGCTTCGGATCCAGATCTTCGTCGCCCAGTTCACCGATCCACCTGGTACCCCAGATGCCGAGAGCTTCGACCACAGGGCGCAGTTCGCGGCCGGCGTCGGTCAGACGATAGCTGACGACACAGTCGGTTTCTTCTCGCTCCACGATGCCGGCGACCGCGAGTTGGTGAAGCCGGGTCGAGAGCAGAGTCGGTGACATTCGCGGGAGCCCGCGGCGGAGATCGTTGAAATGTTCGCTTCCCATGATCAGTTCGCGGAGGAGAAGCAGTGTCCACCGCTCGTCGAGTAGCTCCATCGCCTTGGCGACGGGGCAGAACTGGTGGTACGAGGACCCCATCTCTCGATCGTAGGCCTCCGGGGTGCTCCGGTACAGATTTCGTACTGGAGAGGAGCGAACCGTCGTCGTAGCGTCGGAGTAACGGCATGAACGCTGTCAGGCTCCGAGTACGAAAATTATTGAAGGAGAACGGTAATGAGTGAATCAACGGGGACTCTCGGGTTGGACCGGGAGCTGAAGGCCAAGCACCGGGCAATGTGGGGGCTCGGTAACTATCCGGCGGTGGCGACGCAGGTCATCGCGGAACTCGGACCTGTATTGGTGCGTGAATGCGGCGTGCAGAAAGGAGATCGGGTGCTCGACGTCGCGGCGGGGTCCGGCAACGCCGCCATTCCGGCGGCTGCGCTGGGTGCGCAGATGATCGCCACCGACCTGGCTCCCGAACTGTTCGTGGCAGGACGGGAGGCCGCGGCGCTCGCGGGTGTCGAACTCGATTGGCAGGAGGCCGATGCCGAGGCTCTTCCGTTCGGCGACAACGAGTTCGACGTAGTGCTCTCGTGCGTCGGTGTGATGTTTGCCCCGCATCATCAGCGCGCCGCGGACGAACTTTTGCGAGTATGCCGACCCGGTGGAAAGATCGGAGTGCTGAGTTGGACTCCGACGGGGTTCATCGGCGAGATGTTCAAAACGATGAAGCCGTATGCACCGCCCCCGCCTCCTGGTTCGCAGCCGGCGCCTTTGTGGGGCGACGAGAACCATGTTCGTGATCTGCTCGGCGATGTTGCCGCGAGGAAAGACGTACTTCGTGTGGACACATTCAGCGGGCCGGAAGATTTCCGCGATTTCTTCAAGAAGAATTACGGCCCGACCATCGCGGTGTACCGGAACATCGCCGGCGATCCTGACCGCACGCAGGCGCTCGATCGCGATCTGCTCGAGTTGGCAAAGAAGTACGGCAGCGGAAGCGAGCCGTTCGTGATGGAGTGGGAGTACCTGCTTCTCACCGCGACACCCGATGAGGGCGGTGCATGATGACGACGGTCGAGTTCGCGCCACTGAAGTCGGCGATCACGGGTTCTGTGTTCAGCCCCCGAGATCCGGAGTACGACGACGCCAGGTCGATCTGGAACGGGCAGATCGATCATCGTCCGGCGGTGATCGCCAGGTGCCGGTCGGCGTCGGATGTGTCTGTGGCACTTGCATTTGCCAGAGCCCATTCGTTGGAGGTTTCGGTCAGAGGTGGTGGGCATTCCTACCGAGGTACCTCGGTGTGTGAAGGCGGTGTGATGATCGATCTCAGTGCGATCAACGTAGTCAGTGTCGCCCCGTCCGCGAAGCGAGCCAGGGTCGGTGGTGGTGCGACGATTGCCGACCTCGACGCCGCGACGCAGGAACACGGATTGGCAGTGACCGGTGGAGTGATCAGTGATACCGGCGTCGGTGGCCTGACCCTCGGCGGCGGCATGGGGTGGTTGACGCGCACGCTCGGCCTGGCGATCGACAATCTGGTGTCGGCAGAGGTGGTGCTCGCCGACGGTTCGATCGTGCGGGCCTCCGAGAACGATCACAGCGACTTGTTCTGGGCGCTGCGCGGCGGCGGCGGAAACTTCGGAGTGGTCACCGAGTTCGAGTACCGTCTGAGCGAGATCGGTCCGGAAGTGCATCTGGGACTGTTCTTCTGGGGGATGGAGGACGGACCCGCAGCGCTTCGTCTGTGCCGCGAAGTGGTGCCTGCCCTGCCGAGAAATGCCGGAGCGATGGTTGCCGTCGGTTTGTCCGCGCCTCCGGCACCGTTTGTTCCGGATCAGTTTCACCTGCTGCCCGGATACGCGTTGCTGGTAGCCGGTTTCGGATCGGAAGAGGAACACTCGAACGCGATTGCGCCGATTCGAGAGGGCGTGCCGACGCTGTTCGAGTTCGTCACCCCGCTCCCGTACATCGGTTTACAGTCGATGCTCGACGAATCGGAACCATGGGGTGCATACGCCTATGAGAAGGCCTTGGACCTGGTGGATTTCTCCGACGACGTGATCGATGTTCTGACCGAGCAAGCGGGCAAGAAATCGTCGCCGATGTCCTTCATGCCGATCTTTCCGCTGCAGGGAGCTTTCACCTCCGTCGGCGAGGACGACACTGCGTTCGGTGGTTCTCGCACACCACATTACGTGTGCAACATGACGGCTACGGCCACCGATGCCGGGACACTGGAATTGGATCGATCGTGGGTGCGTGAGACCTGGGAAGCCTTGCGTCCGTTCTCGTCCAATCAAGGCGGGTACGTCAACTTCATGACCGATGTCGACGAGGACCGAGTGCGAGCGTCCTACGGTGCGGCGAAGTACGCGCGATTGTCCGCCGTCAAGGCGAAGTACGACCCGGACAACGTGTTTCACCTCAACGCAAACATTCTGCCCGCGTAGAGCGTCCGGTCAGGCCGTGAACACCAGGATGACGACGATCAGTGCGGCCAAGATGATGACGGCAACCATGCCTGTCATGGCGAGGGGAGCCCAAGCCACTACCTTGTCGCGGGTGCTGGCATCGGCGGGGCCGGTCGGTATCCGCGGCGGCCAGGAGAACATGTCCATGGGGCTGGGAACGTTCCGCAGTGGCGTGTTCTGTTGCACTGCAGGCAGTCCGGTGATCGTGGAGCCGGTCAGGCGATTGCGGCGGTGTGGGTCGGCGAGTTGTGTGGTGCGGTGAGCCCACGCCGGCACGGCGCCTTCGGACGAGTAGACGGGAGCGTCGATCAACTGCTCGATCGTGCCACCGCCCGTCGCGGCTGCAGCGAGCGCGTCGCGTGCCTGAGCCATCGTCGGCCGACGGGTGGGGTCCGGCTCGAGGAGCTGAAGGAGAACGTCGGTGAGCGGTCCGGACTTGGTGGGTCGGTAGATCTCGGCCTTGGCGACACGATGCAGTAGAGCGATGGCGTCCGAGTCGATGCCGAAGGGCGGTTGACCCTCGATCACCGTGTAGAGCGTCGACCCGAGTGAGAAGACGTCACTGGCCTCGGTGGGATCGTCGCCGCGGGCAACTTCGGGTGCAAAGTACGCGGGAGTGCCGGTGATGACCTCGTCCTGGGTGTCGGATACGTCGCTCTTTGCGCGGGCGATGCCGAAGTCACTGATCTTGACGGTGCCGAGAGACTTGCCTCGGTCGGCGATCAGGATGTTGCCGGGCTTGATGTCGCGGTGGACGATGCCGGCGGCGTGCGCCTCGGTGAGTGCCGCAGCGATCTGCGCGCCGATCTGCGCGACCTCCAGCGGTGGCAACGTGTCGGCCAGGTTCATCGCCTGGGCGAGGCTGCGGGCGGGGAAGTACTCCATGACCAACCACGGTTCACCGGACTCGATCGCGACGTCGTACATGGCGATGGAGTGGGGGTGGGTGAGCTTTGCGGCGTTCCTGCCTTCGCGCAATGTACGTTCACGGACCTCTTCGGCCGTTTCGGTGTCGAGGCCTTCCGTGCTTGTGACCTGTTTCACCGCGACGTCACGGCTGAGGAGGGTGTCGCGGGCCAGCCAGACGGCGCCCATGCCTCCGTCGCCGATCTTGGAGTGGAGTCGGTACCGCCCCGCCAGCAGGTATTCGGGCCCGATGCCCCTCCCGGTCTGCTCCTGAGCTGTCACATCTCAAGGTTAATGGATTGATGCCACTGTGACGCTCGAGGCTCCTGTGAACTGGGTTTTTTGCTCTGCTTGACGTGTCGGGGGTGACACGGTTTACTGAAAACAGTTCGAAAATATGTTCGAAATTGCTGTTCGTTGGATGCATGTCAGACCCGACTTCCCCGCGGTTTGCCGGCTGGTTATGGATTGCTGCCGAGTGAGTTTTTCCGGTGTTCCGGAGGATGGGGATGACCGAGGTGACCGAGTTGGTGGAGCTGTCGGCAGATGCGGCGGGGTTGTCCCGTCAGGATCGGCTGGCACAGCTCCGCCGACAGATCGCGTCCATTCCCTCTCGCGGCGATACGTCGTTTTCGGGACCGAGTGTTTCCGTGGCTGGTGTTTCCGGGACAAGTGCAGCAGCCTTCGAGAGTGTTGCCGACCGGGAAATGCCGGTCGTGGACCGCGCGCACAAGGCTGGTGTTCTCCCAGTGCCGGAAGGTATCGGGGCATTGCTACCGCAGGGCGGTTTGGTGCGCGGAACCGTGGTGTCCGTCGAGGGCGCTGCTTCCTTGCTCTTGGGATTGGTCGCGTCCGTGACGGCGTCCGGGGGGCATGTGGCAGTCATCGGGCAACCTCGACTGGGATTGCTGGCGGCGTACGAGATGGGTGCGCAACTGGAACGTCTGGCGCTCATTCCGGCGCCTGGGCCGGATCCGGTCGAGATCGCTGCTGTGCTGCTCGACGGTATGGATCTGGTGATTCTGGGATTGGCGGGTGCGTCGGTATCCCCGTCGCGTGCGCGAGCGGTGGTGGCGCGCGCCCGGAGCAAGGGCTCGACTCTTGTTGTCACCGAAGGTCACTGGGACGGGGCCGAAGTTCGGTTGGACGCTCGGGTTCATGGTTACGGTGGGTTCGGTCAGGGCCGTGAGTTGGGGCGTGGTCGGCTCAGTTCCCTGAGCCTCGCGGTTCGTGCTCGGGGGCGCTCGTTCCAGCCCCGGACCACGCGTCTGGACATCTGTAGTGCAGCCGGGCGGGTCGAGTGGGTACCTTCCCGGCCGGTCGAGGCCGTGTCGGAGCAGGTGGTGTCGGAGCAGGTGGTGTCGTCGCGGGTGGTGTCACTGTGAGCAGAGTTCTGGCGTTGTGGTGCCCGGACTGGCCGGCGGTGGCAGCGGCAGCGCTTGCCGATCTTCCTGCCACGCATCCTGTCGCGGTCACCTCGGGTAATCGGGTGATCGCATGTTCGGCGACGGCCCGCGCGGAGGGAGTGCGACGAGGCCTGCGCCGACGCGAGTCGCAGGCCCGCTGCCCGGAACTGTATGTGGCGATGGCAGATCCGGAACGCGACGCCAGATTGTTCGAGCCGGTCGCCGCGGCCATCGATGCGGTGGCACCGGGCGTCGAGGTACTCCGTCCCGGTTTGTTGGTGCTCAGTGCGCGAGGTGTCAGTCGGTACTTCGGTTCGGAGGAAGCCGCGGCGGAACGATTGGTGGATCAGGCATCTGCTGCGGGCGTCGAGAGTCAGGTGGGTGTGGCGGATCAACTGTCCACAGCGGTCATTGCCGCGCGCCGGGCAGCGCTGGTGCCGCCGGGGGAGGGGGCACGGTTTCTGGCGCCGCTACCCATGCCGGAGTTGGCGGCCGAGCCCAGTCTGTCTGCGCCGCATCGCGGGGAGTTGGTGGATCTGCTGCGCAGGCTCGGGATCAGAACCATCGGTGCTTTCGCGGATTTACCGGCAGTGGACGTCGCTTCGCGTTTCGGGGCCGATGCGGTGCTCGCGCATCGTGCGGCGCGCGGTGAACCCGAGCGGCCACCGTCGGCGCGGACGCTTCCGCCGGATCTGGAAGTGGAGCAGCATTACGATCCGTCGATCGAGCGGGTGGATGCCGCAGCGTTTGCCGGGCGCGCCTTGGCGAGTCTCCTGCACGACAAATTGTCGGCTGCCGCAGTGGCGTGTACCCGCCTGTCGATTTCGGCCAGCACGGGCAACGGTGAAAATCTTTCTCGGACTTGGCGTTGCGCCGAACCTCTGACACCGGAGGGAACGGCCGATCGAGTGCGATGGCAACTGGACGGCTGGCTCAGCGGGCGC
Organism: Rhodococcus sp. IEGM 1302; assembly: GCF_030056935.1. NCBI lineage: Bacteria > Bacillati > Actinomycetota > Actinomycetes > Mycobacteriales > Nocardiaceae > Rhodococcus > Rhodococcus sp. IEGM 1302. Next base: position 83,589 of record NZ_JASHKY010000012.1, read on the forward strand.
AGTGAGACCCGGCCGACCGCAGGCATAGCGGTGTTGCGTCTGGAACCGGTGGAGGTGGTCAGTGCCGGCGCTTTGCAGTTGGGGCTGTGGGGCGGTGTCGGCGACGAGGAGGAGCGGGCCAGGCGAGCATTGGTGCGCGTGCAAGGTCTTCTGGGCGGCGAATCGGTTCAGGTCGGTGTCCTGAGCGGTGGTCGAGGGCCCTCGGAGCGAATTACCCTGTTGCCCTTGGGTGACGAGCGGGTAGCTGCTCATGATCCGACAGCCCCGTGGCCTGGTCGTCTGCCGCAGCCGTCTCCGGGGTCGATCTTCGTCGACAATCCCAAGGTATGGCTGGAGGATGTAGCCGGCAACGCCGTGTACGTCACTGAGCGCGGTGTCTTCAGCTCGCAGCCGGGAAGGCTGAAGTGGGGGAGCAAGGAATGGGCAGTGCAGGGATGGGCCGGGCCCTGGCCGGTGGACGAGCGATGGTGGGACGCAGCCTCGGCGCGCACGGCCGCGCGGGCTCAGGTGCTGTTGGAGGAATCGCGGGCGTTGCTGATGATCTGTGAAGGCGGTGGATGGTCGGTGGAGGGCGTGTACGAATGAGCTCGTAGGTACAGCCAGCTGTACCGGACATGGTCGAGTCGACTGTACGAACAGTAGGGGCGCTGGCGCCATCGCACTGACGCCGTCGGGCGCCTAGCGTTGATGACATTCAAAAACTCACTGTTGCAATGATTCTCGTCGTTGCAACTCTTCGCGAGGAGTGTCATGAAAACGGCGGGTCGAGCTGACGCTTCCGGAACCGATCGACTTCACTACGAGTCGATGGAGCTACGCGACGCACAACTTCTGGCGTACGACGAGACCGGCGAAGGCCGGATCGTGGAGGTGTTCGGCGATGTCGCCACAGCCGAGCACATCATGATCTTCGTGCCGGGCAACGACAACGGACTGGGAAACTACTTCGACGAGAACCGTCCGACAGGACCACGCGCGAGCGGATGGACACTGGGAAGGATGCTCCGAACGCTCGGGCCGAACGACCGCGTCGCGGTGATCGTGTGGGTCGGTTATCGGACGCCGTGGGGATTTCTCGAGTCGTTCTCCCGGACACTTGCAGAACTTGGTGCGATAGATCTGGCGCGGTTGACTCGTATCCTGCCGCGATCGGCGCATGTGACGCTCGTCGGACACAGCTACGGGGCCGTGGTGTGCGGACTCGCTCTCCCGTCGGCGCGAGTGGACGATTGCGTGGTGCTGGGTAGTCCGGGGATGGGGACCAGTTCGCGCGAAGACCTGTGCTTTGCCGGAAATCTCTGGGCTGCGCTTGGTCCGTCGGACTGGATCCGCTATTTCCCACGCGTCAAGATCGGCCGCATCGGCCACGGCCCGTCTCCAGTTCGGGCGCAGCACGGAGCCATTGTTTTCGGTACCGGAGCCGTTCGAGGGCATTGCGGCTACTTCGCCGATGCAAGCGAGTCGCTGCGAAACATCGCGAGGATCGGACTCGGTCGCTACGACGAGGTCACGCGACCAGGGGAGTTGCAGCCTCGGCTGACCGCGTCAGCAATCCGCGAGGACGGGTCTATCCTGGGAACTCGTGAGTGTCGCTAACGTACGAAGTGCCGGCGGGGTCCAGATCAGCTACCGCGATTCCGGCTCGCATCCCAGTGTGGCCGATCTGCCTCCGGTAGTCCTCGTGCACGGGATGGGCGGCGACAGCGGTACCTGGGACAAGTTCGCGCGGACCTTGCGATCACGCAACCGGCGAGTTGTCTCGGTCGACCTTCGCGGCCACGGCCGGAGCGCTCGTGCGTCGTCGTATCTGTTCGAGGAGTTCGCGGACGACGTCATGGACGTGTGTGATCATCTCGAACTCGAGCAGGTGGATCTGGTCGGCCACTCGCTCGGCGGGCACGCGGCGTCGTTGATCGCGCAGAAACGTCCCACTGCGGTGCGGAAGTTGGTCATCGAGGAAGCGCCGTTACCATTACGCGCGGGTGACCCGGAACAGGTGTTCGCGAGGAAATTGCCGAGTGTCCCAGAACTGTGGCACGCCACAACAAGTTTGGTGCGGCATCCGCGAGCAGCGTTGACGTTCGATCGCTCGATGACGCGGTCCGCGCTCGAGCAGTTCCGCCGACCGGATCCGCAGTGGTGGGATCGGTTGCCGCTCATCGAGGCTGACATGTTGTTCCTGCGTGGAGGTCTGGGCGGGATGGTGGATCCTGTTCGCCTCGACGCTGTTGCAGCCACCGTCGCACGCTGCGAATTGGTCTCTTTCCGTACCGGCCACAGTGTCCACCGCGACGGTCATCGCCAATTCGAATCCGTTGTGTTGCCGTTCATTTCCTGAAAGCGCAATACTCGATCGGTGATGCCACGAACCCATCCGAAACGTGTGTGGCACCGAATGTACTTCCATGCATACCAACGGCAACGACTGGTCCGCACACGAATACATCGACGCGGTAGCACGGTCCGTTCACGGTGAGACCGTCCGATGGCCGCAGGGGCCGAGCATGGATGCGGTGATCGTCCTTCCCGTTCATGCCAGGCACCATCCGGGGAAGAACGCAGTTCTGCTCTGGAATCACGACTTCGGTTGGTCGTGGGGTGTCGAGGAGGCTGATGTGCGAAGGACGATTTCGATAGTCGACACCCTCGGTATCGGCCGGACACCGGATCCGCTGCGCTGTGCGGATCGGGTTATCGAACTGATCAGCGCACGGGCAGTTTGCTCGCGCATGTGTAGCGAAGAGTGATTCGGTCAACTCTGGGGCGACAACGCCTCCGAGAGGACGACGCCCGTGAACCCAGAGAACGTTCCAGCCCCGCATTGTCATTCATTGCCGCGCCGGACGTTCCTCGGTGGCGTCGGTGCCCTTGTCCTCGCGGGAGTGGCAGACGTCGCGGCCGGCGCGGTGAGCGCGGTGCCGGTACAAGCAGCACCCGCCGATCGGTTTCCGCAGAAACCCAACATCGTTGTCATCATCACCGATCAGGAACGCCGGCCGATGTACTGGCCCCAAGGCTGGGCTGAACAGAATCTGCCCAACCACAAGAGGATTGCCGATCACGGGCTGAGTTTCGACCAGGCAGTGTGCAACACCGCGATGTGCTCGCCCAGTCGCAGTACGTTCTTCACCGGCCTCTACCCCGCGCAGCACGGGGTCACCAGAACGCTCACCGAAGGTGGCACTGTCTCACCCACCGAGCCACAGTTGCAGGTCTCCGAACAGAACATGGCAAAGCTGCTGGCGTCGGCCGGCTACAACGTCCAGTACCGGGGGAAATGGCATCTGAGCAAAGGCGTCGAGGGTGGTGATCCGACAAGCGAGGACGTGGCAGGATTCGGCTTCGAGGGGTGGATTCCGCCGGACGCGGGCCAGGACACCAATCCGGATCATTTCGGTGGCGGGTGCGCAGACCATGATCGCCGTGTCGCCGAGGAAGCTGTCGAGTTTCTCTCCGGACCCGCAGTCGCATCCGGACAGCCTTGGGCGCTGATCGTCTCGTTCGTGAACCCGCACGATGTCCTCGCGTACCCCCAGACGTGGAACGCGATGAACGGCACGTGCGACAACTACGGATCGGACGCGCCAGGCGCCTTCGAGCAGGGTATCGACTTGCCGCCCACCTTCGACGAGATCCTGGCGCTCAATCACAAACCGACAGCCCAGGTTCAGTCGGAACTGCTGTTGGCAGCCGGGCTCGGGCCGCTGCTCGGACCCGATCAGGCGCGTAACTACATCAACTTCTACGCCTATATGCACAAGGTGGTCGACGAACACATCGGCAGCGTGCTCGACGCGATCGAAGCCACTCCACAGATGCTCGACGACACGGTGATCGTTCGGATGTCCGATCACGGGGAGATGGGGATGAGCCACGGAGGTTTGCGGCAGAAAGTGTTCAACGCCTACGAGGAAACACTGCGCGTTCCACTGGTCATCAGCAACCCCTTGCTGTTTCCCGAACCCGTTCGCACCGACGCCCTGGCGTCGTTGATCGACGTGATGCCCACTCTCGCCACGCTCGCCCAAGCGCCTGCGCGTCAATCGTGGAACTTCCTGGGTACCGATCTGACACCGGTCATCGTCGACGCTGCCGCTTATCCGCAAAGTCCCAGCACGCAGGTTCAGGACACGATTCTGTTCACCTACGACGATCAGAACTGTGCGACGCCCGACGGTCAGAACATCGTCACGCAGCCCAACCACATTCGGTGCATACGCGAGAGCCGCTGGAAGTACACGATGTACTTCGATCCTGCGGGAGTTGCTGCGCCGCAATACGAACTGTACGACTTACAAGCCGACCCCTTGGAACTGAACAATCTCGCCAATCCGCTCAACATCGGTTCGTATCGGCCGGATCTGGCAGCTCAGATGAACGCCAAGCTCTTCGCAGTGATGGAGACCAAGGGTGTTTCCCTGAAGGAATAGATCGAATTTCGTCAAAACTGATTCACGTTTCAGTTCTGCGGGCATGCTGGTGGGGCATCTGTCTTCGGTTCGGGAAGAAGGAATGTCATGACTGTCACCTCGCCGGGGCGAGAAGGTTTCAGTTCTCTTCGGTCGGGAGGGTTGAACTGGGATTCGTTCCCACTCCGATTGTTCACCAAGGGAAACGCCAAATTCTGGAACCCAACCGACCTCGATTTTTCGCAGGATGCCCGTGACTGGCAGGAGCTGACCAGCGAACAACAGCGCAGCGCCACCTTCCTGTGTGCGCAGTTCATCGCCGGTGAAGAAGCCGTCACCGAAGACATTCAACCGTTCATGAAAGCAATGTCGACCGAGGGACGATTCGGCGACGAGATGTACTTGACGCAGTTCTGTTTCGAGGAAGCCAAGCACACCCAGGTGTTTCGGCTGTGGATGGACGAAGTGGGATTGACCAGTGACCTGCATTCCTACGTCGCTGACAATCCGTACTACCGGCAACTGTTCTACGAGGAGCTGCCGTCGTCGCTACGCATTCTCGAGACAGACCCCAGCCCGGTCAACCAGGTGCGTGCCAGCGTCACGTACAACCACGTCATCGAGGGCAGTCTGGCGTTGACGGGTTACTACGCCTGGCAGAAAGTTTGTGCGACGCGCGGAATCCTCCCTGGCATGCAGCAATTGGTGCGAAAGATCGGTGACGACGAACGACGGCACATGGCTTGGGGAACGTTCACCTGCCGAAGGCACGTCGCCGCCGACGATCACAACTGGGACGTCGTCCAGCAGCGGATGGGTGAACTCATGCCCATGGCCCTCGGAATGATCAACTGGGTCAACGATCAATTCGAGGTGCAGCCGTTCGGTTTGGACAATCAGGAGTTCCTCGAGTATGCCGCAGACCGTGCGCAGCGCCGACTTTCGGCGATCGAGTCTGCACGCGGGCGCGACGTCGCCGAGATCGACCTCGACTATTCGCCGGAGACCCTCGAGGAAAAGTTCGGGGCAGAAGATGCCGCTGCGATGAGTGAGGCGGCCAAATGACTGCGAATTCTATTGGGGCCAAGCCGAGTTCTGGATGACCTCGACAAAATCGATGTGCCGAAATCCCGGCACGAAATGTTCGAGTACGTCAGCGTTCACCGTCCCGAACGTGCTTTCGGGACGGTGCTTGAAGCCGTCGGTGAAGGCCTTCAAGATCTGATTCTTGAAATCCGGACGGGGGTGGGCCGCGGTGACGGCGTCGATGTCGGCCTGGTCGAGTTCGCTGTATCCGATTCCGAGTACATCGGTCTCCACACCCGCTGTCACCAAGGCGATTTCGGGCTCCAGCCGCGAGGGGACCTCGGGCGTCGTATGTAGAGCGATGCCTTCCCACACTTTGCGGATGTCGGTTTCGTCGACTTCGTAGCCGGTGAGGAATCGCCGCGCTTCGTCCGCGCTGTCCAATTCGAATCGCGCCGTACTGTCCCGGAATTTCTCGGTGAGCCCCAGGTCGTGAAACATGGCGCCGACGTAGAGCAATTCAGGGTCGGCGTGCAGTCCCAAACGCGCGCCTTGCAGCGATCCGAAGAGGAAGACGCGTCGCGAGTGGTGAAACAGTAACTCGGACGCCGTATCTCGGACGAGTTCGGTGGCGTCGGCAGCCATCTTCGAATCGGGGATTTTCACACCGGCAATGATCGTGTTCATCGGTACCTGCTCTGCTCGTCGCTGCTGCGAATTTCTCGGTCTGTCCCAGTGTCGGTCGAGCACGCACGCGGGCGCACCCTGATCTCGGCCATACTGTCCACAGATCAGGACGAAGGGGAGCGATCGTGACCGCAGTGCATCGAGTTGCCGTCCTGGTGTTCGACGGCGTCAAACTGCTCGACGTCGCAGGTCCGAGTGAGGTGTTCGCAGAGGCCAATCGCGGCGGAGCGAACTACGAGTTGGTGATCTGCTCGGTAGGTGGACACGATGTCGACTCGTCGACCGGCATGCGCATTCCGGTCGACTGTGACGTCGCAGATTCCGGTTCCTTCGACACGTTGCTGGTCATGGGTGGCGACGTGTTCCCGTCGATGCCGGTGAGTCCGGAATTGCGTGAGGCAGCGAGCGATCTGGCGAGACGTTCGGGTCGGGTTGCCTCGATCTGTACCGGGACATTCATCCTGGCGGCGAGTGGACTGCTCGATGGACGCCGCGCAACGACGCATTGGCAACACACGGCAACGCTGGCGCGCGCCTATCCGCAGATCACGGTAGTTCCCGACGCCATTTTCATCCAGGACGGCACGGTGTTCTCGTCTGCGGGTGTGACCGCCGGGATCGACCTCGCGCTCGCATTGCTCGAGCGAGATCATGGTGCAGAAATGGCCCGACGTGTCGCACAGCTTCTGGTGGTATTTCTCCAACGTCCAGGTGGGCAGTCACAGTTCTCGCCGTCGTTGAGCGGGCCGCGGCCCCGGGTGCCCGCGCTTCGCGCAGTGGTCGAGGCGGTGGCCGCCGATCCGGCGGGGGAGTACTCGGTCGACGAACTGGCTGCCCTGGCGCACCTGAGCCCACGGCATCTGACGAGGCTCTTTCGGGAAGAACTCGGTACGACGCCGGCCAAATACGTCGAGTTGATCCGTTTCGACTCCGCGAAAGCGCTCCTCGATGCCGGCCACTCGGTGACCGAAGCCGCGCAATTGGCGGGATTCGGCAGTTCGGAATCCCTACGACGAGCATTTTCGACGCATCTCGGAATCTCGCCGCAGGTGTACCGCCGTCGTTTTCAAGCTTTCGGCTGAGACTGACTTTCGTGCTTGCCTTGCGGCGGGCTCATGCCCTGCTTGTCGAGCCAGGCAAGGCTGTAGTCCGCGATCTCACGCCAGCCGTGGTCGATGGTCAGCGAGTGACCTCGATCGCCGAAGACCTTGTATTCGTTGATCGTCGGGGCCTTGGCGTACTTCTTGAACGAGCTGTCCGAACTGGCTTTCGGGACTGTGCGATCCTTGCCGCCGCCGATCATCAGGAGTGGCCCGCGGCGGGCGTTGAAATCTACTGCAGCGGGGCTGTGGGGCGCGAAGTTGGCGAGTGCTGCCTCGAACAACGGCCGACCAGGGGCGGGAATCGCATACTGCTCGAACAATGCGTCGGACTCGTCCTTGGACACGGCACTGGCGAAGGACTTGTGGAACGACTCTCTGTTGTGTGAGTACGCCTTCCGGTAGTTCCCGGGGTTGGACAGGACCGGGAAAACACTGCCCAGTTGAACGAGGGGAAGTTTCAACACCCCTTTGGGCTGAGCCGGGTCGATGGCAATTGCCGCGGTCGCCAGCTTCTGGCCCAGAAGTTTCTGCGCGATCAAACCTCCGAACGAATGCCCCACCACGATCGGTGGTTCGTCGAGATCGGCTATCACCTTGGCGTAGTGATCCGTCACGTCCTCGATGCCGTGTCCCGCGATGTCTTCCGGGTGTTCACGCGTCTCACCCACGGTCGACGCGTCCCCTGGCCACCCCGGCGCCATCGTGGGGTATCCCTGCGCGTTGAAAACCTGCGCCCAGGGGTCCCAGGTGGTCGGGTGCATCCAGAGTCCGTGGATGAACAGAACAGTCGGGTTGGACTTGGGCGACATGCGCGCTCCCCGCTATCGGACCGATGATCGATACGGGATGCCCGCTTTTTACAACCTCATTCACATTTTCGGCGAGCTCTTCCGTCGGGCCGTTCCGTTCTGTTGTGCGAAGATGGCACGATCGTGGCATGGCACCAACTGGATCTGCGAAGGCGATGGCACTGTGGACCACCGCTTTTGTTGTCTCACAAGCGAATATTGCTCGCCTACTCGGGCCGGTGGCTCCCAAAGTATTGGAAGTGCAGACGGCGTTCTCCGCTCGCCGGTACGTCGAGATCTTGGACTCCATGGACGACGAGGCCACGGCACGATTTCGTAGTCACTACTACCCCGACTTCGTACATCCCGCGATCTACGCGATGGCTTTGCGGTCAGCGGGCACGAGGCTCGGGGAGCGGGTTCCCCTTTCCCCGGCAACTCGGCGCGCCCTTGCCGTAGTGCCGGTACTGTCGGCGGCCGGCGACTACGTCGAGAACGTGGTCGGACTCCATTTCCTCGATCATCGCGACAGGATCACCGACTCGAGGGTTCGCGCCGCTTCGACCGTCAGTATTGCCAAATGGGTGCTCGCACTCGGAACTCTCGGATATTTGTCGCAGGGTTTTGTCAGGGTATGGGTATCGCGAAAATGAGGAGCACTGATGGCAGTCGAACTCGGCACCGAATACTTCGCTGACGGAGCAGAGTTCCGTCGATGGCTGTCCGAGAACCACGAGTTGGTCCCCGGCCTTTGGCTGAAAATGGCCAAGAAGACCTCGTCGCACAGTTCGATCGACTACGACCAAGCGTTGGACGTTGCCCTGTGCTTCGGCTGGATCGACAGCCTCGCACGGCGAATCGACGACGATTTCTTCGTACAGAAGTTTTCGCGACGCACCGCGCGGAGTCCGTGGTCCAAACGCAACGTCGAGATAGTCGCCCGCCTCGACGCTGCGGGACTTCTCGAGCCTTCCGGCATCGCCGAGATCGAGAAGGCCAAGGCCGACGGTCGATGGGATCGCGCGTACGAGGGATCAGCCAAGGCCGAGGTCCCGAAAGACTTTCTCGATGCGCTCGCGGAAAACCCGAAGGCTCGTGAGTTCTACGCGACGCTCAATTCCACCAACCGATTCACCATCGTGTACCGACTGCAGGAGGCAAAGCGTCCGGAGACGCGAGCCAGGCGGATCGAGAAGTTCGTGAACCAGCTTGCGGAGGGCAAGAAGTTCTATTGAGCTGCCGTGTCACTGGGCCACAGGGACTTGCGAATCGACACCCAGCGAGGCTGACACAATGGGCCTCGTGATCGAAGCCGAAACCTGTTCCGCACTGTCTGCTGTCGATGAGCCGCTGGCAGGCAGCGCTGCCGTCGTGCGGGGCTGGGTATGCCTCGAATTCAATGCCGCGTGGGGTCGTGACGTGTTGGACGGTACGGCCTTGGGGGAGGACCTTGCCGCCGAGCTGAGCCGCCGAGCCGATGCAGCGAACGTGCGAATCATGTTCGTTCGGCGACCCGGGCGTACCGATCCGATGACTGATGGACACACCGTCCTGCTTGCGCGCTCCGATCCGAGCGACTCATGGTGTGAAAGGTTGCACATCGATTCGCCGATGGAATTACTCGACGTCGATTACTTCTTGTTGGATGGGCCGCCACCAGGACTGGGCGAGCAAGTGACCGAGCCAGTCGTATTGGTTTGCGCACACGGCAAGCGCGACCAGTGCTGCGCTGTATTCGGCAGGCCGATCGCCGCAGCGCTGATGTCGTCCTTCGGACCCCAGGCGTGGGAGTGTTCGCATACCGGCGGGCACCGATTCGCGCCGTCGATGATCCTGTTGCCGAGCGGCAATACGTACGGCCGTCTGTCGGCAAGTGAGAGTGTCACGGCCGTGGAGGTGGCTTCCCGAGATCAGGTCCATTTGCCAGGCCTGCGTGGACGGAGTTGTTGGTCTCCTGCGGGGCAGGCTTCGGAAATTGCTGTGCGACAGCAAATAACCTGCGGAATCGACGACTTGGCTGTCATCGAGCAGGCGAGTGACGGGACATGCGTCGTCGCACATGTGGACGGCCGGCAATGGGCCGTGGAGACTGCAGTCTCCGAACTCGCGCCGCGTCCACCGAGTTGCGGCGCGGCGCCCAAGCCGGTCAGGCCGGTTGTCGTCACGTCGATTCGAGACCTGTGATTTCATCGTCGGTTTTCTACGATCAGTCTCGATGAACTCGGGTGTGGGTCATCGCTACTGCAACAGGAGCGCAATGACTGCGGGCGGTAATTGACGTTGTCCGAGGAGGTTTACGCGTTGGCATCCGTCGAGTTCGACTGCCATCCGCGTGCCGCCCGATCCGTCGGGACGAAGTACGTCGATCGAAGCGATGTGATGGGCGACGAGATCGCATGGGCCTGCAGGTGGCGCGGTGGATGCAACCTCCATCAGATCAGTACTCTGCTGGCGTGACAAGCGGATTCGGGACTCGGGCAGCGGCGGTTCGGTGGAATAGCGGCACACCAGTAGTCTGCCGACGTCGGAAATCGGTGTAGCCAAAGCTGTTTCCGTCAGTGGGCGCGCGTGAGTGTCTTCGTGTTCTGCCATGCGACTCATGTCAGCTTCAGTGGTCGTCGCGAACGGTTGTCCGATCGACTCCGCGCAGGTTCCGGCGTCATCGGAGGAGATGCCGTCGACCGGATGCTGCGCGCGGCTGATCTCATGTAGTTGGCTCAGGGCTGCGTGTGGTTTCTCTTGCAGTCCGCAGGGCGCGGTCGGCCAGGTAGGGCGTATGGCTGCTCCTGCTTCGTCTACCAGCCACAAACCGGCTGGCGGGACGAGACGGTACGCGCAGTCGGCCCGGACGTTGGCAGGAAATCGACGAGACTGTTCGCGGAATGCATCGTCCACCGCGTGGATGTCCCCCTCGAGGCGTATGGAGTCGATGGTCAACCCACCGTCGGACGTTTCTCCGCGTTCGCATCGAACAACGGCAACGGGGCTGAAATCAGGAGGCGGGTAACCACTTCCCTCGGGGCGAAGTGCGATGCTGCTGTCGCGTGCCTCGGGGGCTACGAGCGCGGCGGTGATATCGGGGGCGAGGCAGTCTGCCCGATCGACCGCCGTCGCGACCGGTGGAGTGAAAGATTCATAGTCTCGAACGCCGGTCCAAACCAACGCAACGGCGACGACACTGACGACGACGATAAAGACCCCAGCTGTGAATCGTCCACTCATACATCGACACTATGTGCTTTTGCGATGGATTGAGGCGAAGTCTCGACCATTGCGGGTGCGACGTAGCATCGCTGCTATGACAGTCGATTTGGTTGCGCCTGACGAGGCCTTGTGGGTGTCCTGGTTGGAGTCGCGTGACGAGTGGGGTGGACCGCAGGCGGATCAGCCCGGCTCGGCCTTGGGAGTTGCGCAACGTCTGGATCTCGACCTTGCCTCCCGCGATGGGTTCGGGCACTGGGTGCAGGAGTTGTTGGCGCAGCCCGAGGCGTTGCCGGGGCCCGACATTGTCCCGGCAACCAACTGGTGGATCGTTCGAGACGGCAGGTATCTCGGTGCTATCCAGTTGCGGCACAGCTTGAATGAGTTCTTGGCCGATGTCGGTGGTCATATCGGCTATGGGGTCAGGCCGTCGGAACGCCGGAAAGGGATAGCGTCGGCTGCTCTGGGGGAAGTGCTCACGTATGCCGGCGACCCGGTGGGGCTCAGTCGCGTCCTGATTACCTGCGACGAAACGAACGCGGGTTCGCGTAATGTTATCGAAGGGTGTGGGGGACTTCTCGATAGCGTGCGCCCAGCTGATCAGTTGTCGCGCAACCTCGGCCATTCGGGAGACACGCTTCGCTACTGGGCGGCCACGGGCCGGTCAAGCGCCAGTTGACCGTTTTTGACCGTCAACGGGAAGTCGCGGTCGCAGGGTAGGCGACACGGGACGCGATGCTTTCGCTGAGGTCGTGGATTTCTGCGGCGAGGACGTCTCGGCTCTTCGTGTCCGACTCGTGAACGAAGGTTGTCGATCCCAGTGTGGCACCGCAATATTCGATGATTCCGCGTTCGATCTGTGTCCGGAAGGCCTCGTACACGCCGTGTCGGTCGAAACTCTCGGCGTCGTCACCTGCGACTGGAATCAGGTGGACGGTGAGTCGGTCCAGTTTCTTCACGAATTCGCTTCCCGGGGTGAATTCGTACGCCCATCCGCTGACGAAGACTCGATCGATCCAACCTTTGAGTAGTGCGGGCATCGACCACCAGTACATCGGAAACACGAGAATCAGATCGTCTGCACGATCGATTCGGTCCTGCTCGGCTACAACGTCGGCCGGGGGAGTCCCTTTGCCGCGGAACAGGTTCACATCGGCTTCGGCGAATCGGGGATCGAAATTCTCGGCATATAGGTCCGCGAAGTCGACGTCGCCGCCCAGGTCGCGGATCGCGTCGGCAGTAGAACGGGCGACATGCTGGGTAAGTGACTGGGGATCGGGGTGGGAGACTACGACGAGTGTGGTCATGAGCGTCCTTCGGTAGATGGTGCGCTTATGTACTAAGAGTAGGTTACTATTGGTATATAGCGCAAGGAGGTGTCCGATGGCACGTACGAGACTGTCGCGAGCCGGCAGGTACGAACAACTCGTGGAGGTGTCGTGGGCATTGGTGCGAGAGGAGGGTGCGGACGCGCTGACCCTTGGTCGGTTGGCTGAACGTGCCGGCGTTGCAAAGCCAGTTGTATACAGCCATTTCGCCTCTCGCGCCGCGTTGTTGGCAGCGCTCTTCAAGGAATTCGACGATCGTCAGACGGTGATGCTCGAGGAGTATCTCGATGCCGCGGATGAGTCTCTGAACGGACGCGCGAATGCCATCGCCGACTCCTACGTCGGATGTTCGCTGGCGCAGGGGCGTGAACTGACGGGTGTGCTTGCAGCGCTGGAGGGTTCGCCCGAGCTGGAGCGGGTCAAGCGTGAATCGGAACACGCCTATTCCGAACGATGTCGGGAGGTGCTGACTCCCTTTGGTGCGGGCGGAGGACTTGCGCAACCTTCGATGACCGCAATATTCGGTGCTGCAGAGGCACTCTCGCATGCGGCGGTAGCGGGAGCGCTCTCGCCCGACGATGCTCGAAGCGAACTTGCCGCACTGATAGTCGCGGTGGTCGGCCGGACCTGAGGTCACCGGTTATCTTGGTGCCCATCCAATTCGACGCGCTCACGCATGGATTCGGATATCGCTGTCAGAGTTCTGACGAACGCGTCGATCGCGGGAGCAAGTGGAGGTTTGCCGTAGGTTGCGACGGAGACAGTGCGTCGCTCGCCGGGAATGCGGTGTGCGCGGATACTCGGGTTCTGATGTGCCTGGAGGGCGAGGGCCGGAAGGGTGCTTACCCCGCTTCCGGAGGCGACCAGGGCTTGGACGGCGACGTAGTCGTCGGTCTCGAACTCGATCCGCGGAATGAATCCAGCTCGATTGCAAGCGGTGAGGAGGTGGGCTCGGCAGCTCGGGCAACCGGCAATCCAGGTCTCACCGGCGTAGTCCGTGATCTCGTTGGCGGCATCTGCATTCCGCGTAGAGGTGATCAGGTACAACGGATCTTCCAGCAAAGTCGTCTGCGCGACATGCTTGAGCCCGACTTCAGGGGTGTCCTCGTGCGCGAAGACAACAGCTACGTCGACATCGTTGTTACGAAGCAGTGCAAGTGCTTTGGGTGGTTCTGCATCAACGAGGCTGATGGACACATCGGGGTACTGGGACGTGAACGCTGCCATCGCCTGCGGAATCAAACTCGCCAGGGCTGACGGGAATGCGGCCAGTCGTACCCGCCCGGCCCTCAGTCCTGCGTACGTCTGGACTTCGGCTACCGCTGCGTCGACGTGGCCGAGGATCTCGGTGGCTCGCCGAACCAGCACTGCGCCGGCGTCCGTCAGGCGCAGTCCACGACCCGCTCTCTGGAACAGTGGAACCCCGACTTCCGATTCGAGCTGTCGAAGGTGGTGACTGATGGAGGGCTGCGCGTAACCGAGAGAATCGGCGGCGGCTGTCACCGACCCTTCCTGTGCAACAGCGACCAGGACCCTCAGCCGAATTAGATCGAGCATGCCAAAATCATAGAAGATTTCGATGCTTTGGACGAAAACACGTATTGGATCTATGAATCGGTGTTTGGCAGGGTGAATCACATGGCACCGGCATCTGATCTCACGGCATCAAACCAGCTACATCCACCCGTATGGGCAGACATCGAGCGTGCCAGTCAGGTCGTCCGTCGGCATCTACCGGTCACGCCCCTGATATCGCACCCGACCTTGGGTGCGGGCTCGTGCAGCCAATTGTTCGTCAAACACGAGAACGTGCACCCCACGGGTGCGTTCAAGGTTCGCGGCGGACTGAACCTGGTGGCAGGACTGGATGAGGCGACGCGGGCGCGGGGGATTGTCGGCTACTCGACCGGAAACCATGCTCAATCCTTGGCGTATGCCGCGGCGGGTGCGGGCGTGCGGTGTGTGATCGTCATGCCGGTTGGGGCGAATCCAGTCAAGGCTCACGCTGTCCGCATGCTCGGAGCCGAGCTCATCGAGCACGGTGTGAACTTCGACGAGGCACGTGCTCATGCCGATTTCATCAGCGAACGTGACGGCCTGCGTCTCGTGAGCGCCGCCAATGAGCCGGCAATCCTCGCCGGTGTTGCAACGGCCTACGTCGAACTCCTCGAACAACAACCTGATCTGGACGCGGTGGTGGTCCCAGTCGGTGGCGGCAGCGGTGCGGCGGCGGCGTGTCTCGTCGCCAGTGCGCTTGCACCGCACCTCGAGGTGTTCGCAGTGCAGTCTGAGGCCGCACGAGCCGCACATGACTCGTGGAGTTCTGGCACGTGCGTCGAGCGCCCGAACACCACCCGTGTCGAAGGGCTTGCGACCGGTGCCGGGTTCGCACTCACTCAACGTGTCTTGCGTGAACGCCTCGGGGGATTCCTGCTCGTCACGGACGATGACATCACCCTCGCGCAGCGGGCGTTGCTCTACGACGCTCACACTTTGAGCGAAGGCGCCGGTGCGGCCGCACTTGCTGCGGTCTATGCGCATCCGAACACCTTCGCTGGCAAGCGCGTTGCTGTTGTCTGCACGGGCGCCAATGCCTCCGAGAATGAGATCCGCAGGGTCGTCGGCTGACCGATGGCATGATCGGAACCATGGGCCAGTTTGGTAGGGCGGCACCAATTTTGCATCGCGTATGTGTGTCTGGAACAAGATTTCGCTTCCACGATTCAGCAAAGTGAACAGGGTCGCATCTCGCGACAGCAAGGCCACCGTGGAGGAGACGTGATGCTGCCGACAATCGTCGTTCGGGACGGGACTGTGCTCGATGGTAGAGGGAGCCCGCCCAGGAAAGCGGATGTTGCGATCTCCGGTGACACGATCGTGGAAGTCGGAACGATCGGTGCTGTGCCGGGGGCGATCGACATCGATGCTCGCGGTTGCATGGTGGCTCCCGGTTTTGTGAATGTGCTCAGCCATAGTTACCTCACGCTGCAGCAAGACCCACGAGGATTGTCGGACTTGTATCAGGGGGTCACAACCCAGGTCTTCGGTGAAGGCGTGTCTCTCGGACCGGTCACGGGTTCGATGACTCCGGCGATGCTCGGATTGGGCGCGATTCCAACTGGGGTGCAATCACATTGGCCGAGGTTGCATGATTTTCTCGAATCCTTGGAGACGAACGGCGTCGGTTTCAACGTGGCGAGCTTCGTCGGCGCGGCGAATCTGCGCATGGTGGTTGCGGGTGTGGACAATCGCCTGTTGAGTGAACAAGAGCTGGCCGAAGCGTGTGCCCTGCTCGACGAGGAGCTTGAAAATGGAGCTCTCGGAGTGGGTTCGGCTCTGATCTATCCACCCGGAAGCTATGCGGATTCCGGCGAGTTGCGAGCATTTTCGCAGGTGCTCGCCAGACACGATGCCGTCCATATCTGCCATCTCCGAAGCGAAGGGCAGAGGTTTCTCGAAAGCATCGAGGAACTGGTCGATATCGCTCGAACGACAGGAGCGCGCGGGGAGATCTACCACCTCAAGGTTGCTGGTAAGTCGCACTGGCACAAAATGTCCGAGGCCTTGCAATTGGTTGAGTCGGCTCGCGAGGACGGTGTGCGAATCACCGCGGACGTATATCCGTACGAGGCGGGGAACACGCTGCTCAGTGCCGCGTTGCCACCGGAGTTTCGGTGTCGTGACACGACGGCCGGGCGCACGCACCTGAACTCGACCGGTGTCCGAGAGCAGATCCGCGAGAGGATCCATCGTGAGGACGAGGACTGGGAGAATCTCTACGCTGCGTCCGGAGGCGCCGATGGGGTGACGATCTTGTCCGAGGTACCGGCACTCGGGATCCGAGCGGGGGAAGCTCTGGGATCTATTGCTCGGAGGATGGGGCATCACGACCCGGTAGACACCATACTGGCTGTTCTCGACGCTCTCCCCACAGCCGAGGCTGCCTATTTCATTGCGTCGGAGGACAACACGCGAACTGCCTTCGAGCGTCCCTGGGTTTCGGTTGGTTCCGATGCCGATGCTCAAAGCACGGAGACCCTTTTCGCGGGGCAACCCGTCCACCCCCGTTCATTCGGAACTTTCGCCCGTATTCTGAGCCGCTACACCCGCGGCATTGGCGGGCAATCAGTCGAGGAATGCGTTCGCCGAATGACCAGCCTTCCTGCTGAAAACTTCGGTTTGGCGAAGCGGGGCTACATTGCGCCAGGGGGATACGCCGATCTGGCGATCTTTGACCCCTCGCAGGTAGAGGATCTCGCGACATACGACAACCCAAGAGTGTATGCGACCGGAATGCGGCACGTTGTGGTCAATGGGCAACCGGCACTGTCGGACGGGGTGCCGACGGGGATGCTTGCAGGGCGCGCACTTCGGCGCTCGCGCAACGGGTTCGATGCAGTGAGGTGACGAGCTGGCACCGGGGTCAGCTCCGGATCGGCGAAGCGGCCACTGCCGGGAACGACCCTTCAGCGGCCACTTCGCCGGACCACGTGAGAGCCCTCAGAATTTCGCCGGGGTTTGCGGAACGATCATGGCCACCAGAGCCGCCGCAGCCGTCGCGCCGACCAGGACTCCGAACGCGGCCATGTACGAGAACTGGTCCACCATCCATCCCATCACGAGGGGGGTGATGAAACCGGCGAGCTGTCCACAACCGTTGATCAAACCCATTCCGGAACCGAGGAATTCGGCAGGCAATGCCCGCAACGGGAGGGCGAAGATCGACATCGAGCACAGTCCGCTGACGCCCATCGCGAGGGTTTGATAGAACGTGAACATCGCGACGGTATCGGTGGTAGTCATCAAGAACAGCAGAATGGCGGAGGTGGCCATGCACGGAACGAGCAGAATGCGCGCGCTGTCGTGAAAGTACTTGTCCACCAGACGTCCACCGACGACGATGGCCAATGCCGTGACGATGAACGGGATCGCCGCGAAGATTCCCGTATCGATCAGCGAGAGCCCCTTTTCGTTGAGGAGGTAGCTCGGCACCCAGGTCAACAGCCCATATCCGGCCATGTTAGCCAGGCAGAACAGAAGTGCGAACTTCCAGACCGAAACGGACTTGAATACCGCGGCGCGTGAGTGTTCACGGGCGAGCGGTTGCAGTGCGGCCTCCGGATCTTCCGTGATCTCTGTGTCCAGCGGCGCCGGGAGCACCAACCAGACGACTGTGCCGATCACGGCGCCGACTATGGCCACCAGCCAAAATGCGTCCCGCCAACCGACGGCCATGAGAACTGGGGCGATGATCAATGGTGCGATGCCGGGGCCCAGGTTGTTTGCACCGATCATGAAGCCCATGGCCGTGGCGCGAGTTTTCGGACGGGTTCGCTCAGCCAGAGCTTTGAACGACGCTGCTGGGAAGAGACCCTGGCTGAGCCCGAACATCGCACGCATGACCATCAGCGAGACGAGTCCCCAGGCGAATCCTGTCAGTGCGGTGAACACCGACCACAGGATCAACGCAACGATCAACAGTGGCCGGGGTCCGAATCGGTCGGCCAGCATGCCGCCGGGGACCTGCCCGAGCATGTAAAAGATGGCGAAGATCGACACGACTCCGCCCAATTGCGTATTACTGAGGGAGAATTCGTCTCCGATCATCGGCAGTGCAAGCCCGATCATCACGCGATCTATCATGTCGATCATCCAGATCGTACTGAGCAGCCCAACAGTCATAGTCGTTGTTCGACGAATTGACTTGTTGTCCAATATGTTTTGTATCGACTTGCCGCCGCTATGCGAGGGTTCCTCAACTGTGGCGCGTTCCGACTTCATCATGCCTCCTGAATTGCGTTGTGCCGCATGGACTGATGAAGTGTGGCAGCGGACACGTAGGCCGCATTGGTCCGTTCGGCCAATAACCGACCGAATGTTTCGTCGGGCGGTACAGCGTCACTCGGGTGAGATTCCGGGTGACGCTGTCACCAGAGCTTTAACTGCACAAAGCTCTGTCCACGGTGTCTACGACGTGTTGCGTGGCGGACGCAGTCGTGGGAAGAGCAGTCACCGCAAGGTTTAGGGCGCGCCCGTTGTCGGTGATGCCGCCGCGGGTCTCGTAACCGACTATGTCGCCGCCATGGCCCCAGTAGACCCCGCCGCACGAGAGAGTCCTGCTGGTGAGGCCGAGGCCGTACTCGAGTCCGGTGGGCCCGCCGACGTGGACGGTGGTACGCATCTGGTCGAGTTCGGCTGCGGGGAGCAGTCGTCCGTCGAGTAGCGCGTAGAGGAACTGGTTGAGGTCCGAGGTGGTGGAGATCAGCTGCCCTGCGGCCCATCCCCACGACGGGTCCATCTCTGTGACGTCACTCAGTGGGCTGTCTGGTGCGGTGCGGTGGTATCCCTTGGGATGGGGACCCCGGATGGTCATGTCTCCCGGGGGTGGGAAGTAGGTGTCGCGCAGGCCGATCGGCGCGAAGATACGTCGATTCATCTCCTCGGCGAGGGGGCGGCCGGTAACCTTCTGTACGAGTAGGCCGGCCAGAATGTAGTTGGTGTTGCTGTACCCCCAACTCGTTCCGGGCGGTGCGTCGGCGGGGTGTTGGAACGCGACGTCGAGCAAATCGTGGGGGTCGGCGTAGCGGTATCTGATCTCTTCGTCATTGACGTGTATTCCGTAATCGGGGAGTCCGCTGGTGTGTTGGAGGAGTTGGCGGATGGTGATGTTGTGGCCGTCGATCCCGTCTCCGCGGACGAGTCCGGGTAGGTAGGTCTCGATGGGGGTGTCGAGTTCGATCTTTCCTTCGGCGACCAGTTGCAGGACCACTACTGCGGTGAAGGTTTTGGTGTTGCTGCCGATTCGTATCTGGCCGTTGGGGGGTACCTCTGATCCGGTGGTCAGGTCACCGACTCCTGCGGTGTAGTTGTGGGAGTTGCCGTTTCGGTCTTGGATGCTTGCGAGGGCGGCGGGTAGTCCGTCCTCGCTCACCAGCGCGTCGAGGGAGCGTTGAACCGCGTCGGACTCGGTGGAGGAAGAACCGACGGTATCGGGACTGAGGGCGGATGACGGCGAGCAGGACGCCAGCGTCATGGCACCGAGGGCCGCCGCGGCAACGACCGAAAAGGTCCGGTGCCGTTTGCGGTCCTGCCGGCGATCTGAGGAAGGGAAGCCCTTTCGAATATTGTTACGCATCAGTAGAACTCCTGAGGATTGGTAGGTTCGGGACATCGTTCGCTCGGGAAGAATTGTTGTTCGATGTTGCGTGCGAAGTCGTGCACGAACATGTTTCCTTCACTTCTCGCACATCGCTGCGTCGACAACTCGCTGTGCTGCTACGAAGGCGTCCTCGCTCATCGGGATGTGATTGAGGGTGAGAGTCACAGCGCGTCCTGTGGTATCGACTCCGCCCGAGGTGCCGAAGCCGGGAATTCCGCCGCCGTGACCCCAGATCTCCTTCCCGCAGTAGCTGTTCACGCGGACTAGTCCGAGTCCGTAGCTGTCCTGCGGGCTCCTGTCGAACGGCACGGTGTGTTTCATCTCGGCGAGCCTGTCATTCGAGACGAGATCGCCGCGTAGCAAAGCCGTGAAGAAAGTGTTGAGGTCGGCGCCCGTTGCGACCATCGCACCTGCGGTGTCGGCCCACGACACGTCGCCATCGGTGACATCGACCTGAATGCCGTAAATCGGGTGATAGCCCTGTGCATGAGAACCGCGGATCTGTGTCTCGCGGGAGGCGGGAAAATAGGTGTCCATCAGTCCGAGCGGATCGATTATGCGGGTGGTGATCTCCTGCGCGGCAGGGCGTCCTGTGACCTTCTCGATGAGCATCCCGAGCAGAATGTAGTTCGTGTTCGAATAGACAGCCTTGTCTTTGGCTGCCGGGCCGGGTGGAAGAGACATCGCGATATCGACCAGTTCAGTGGGGGAGAAGTGCTCCGGTGGTTGTGCGCTTGTCCCCACCAGCAGCTGGCCGGGCTTGATGTCTTCCGGCCGTGCTCCGCCGGCGGCGAGGTAGTCCGTCAGTCCACTGGTGTGCTGCAAGAGATCTCGAATGGTGACTCGGTTGCCGTCGTTCCCGTTGCCTACGACCGTTCCGGGCAGGTAGTGCTCGATGCTCATATCGAGGTCGAGCAGTCCGTCGTCGACGAGTTGCATGACGACGGTCGAGACGAAGGCCTTTGTGTTGCTGCCGATTCGGACCCGCGCATCATCGGGGATAGGCTCGCCGGTGGCGGTGTTTCCCATTCCTGCACGAATGATGCGAGTGCCCCGCGACGGGTCGGAGATCACGAGTTGTGCGCCGGGGATCCCCTGCTCGATGACGCCGTCGAGCGCCTGTTGCACGGCAGCGTCGCTTTGCCGAGTGGAATCAGTGGAGTCAGTGGTGTCACCACATCCGCTCACGCCCAATATGAGGGCTGCAGCGGTGACTGCCGGAAGCACGGTGAGCAGGGGGCGACGTCGAAGGGTGGTCATTGGTTGTGGTCTCCTGTTCGTCGAATCTCGTGGTGAGTTCCACATGCAGAGAACAGTATTGACGTGCGTACGCGTCCTCCATGGTGCGAAGTGCAGTCTCTCGGTGGTGCGTGCCGGAGCGTACGGGGTGTAGCTGGCTGCACCTCGGAGTCCGGCGTCTCGCGGCCGATACTGTCGGTTTGACGAGCTATTTCGGAGTAGGCGGCCTTTGGTGATTGACAGGAGGCCTCAGCGACAAAGGGCGATATCCACCGCGTGTTCGAGTTTTCTCCGGGTGGCGTCGTCGACTACTTGCATGCTGACCGCGATGTTCGCTTCGCGTCCGTCGTCGGTAGCGCCCCCGCGTGTCTCGTATCCAGGGAAACTGCCGCCGTGGCTCCAGGACAGGCCGCCACACGGTAGCGGGCGGCTGACCAATCCAAGTCCGTAGCGGGCATCGGGTCCGAAGGTTTCCTCCGCGGGGACGGTAGTGCGCATCTGGTCGAGTTGGGCTGCGGGGAGCAGTCGTCCGTCGAGGAGTGCGTGGAGAAACTGGTTGAGGTCCGAGGTGGTGGAGATCAATTGCCCTGCGGCCCATCCCCACGAGGGGTCTATCTCTGTGATGTCGACGGGAGGCGCGTCCGATGACTCCCGGTAGTAGCCGCGGGGGTGAAGTTCCGAGATCTTCTCGTCGTATGGTTCAGGAAAGTATGTGTGCTGCAGATCGATCGGCGCGAAGATTCGCCGGTTCATCTCCTCGGCGAGGGGTTTTTCAGTGATCTTCTGTACGAGTAGGCCGGCGAGGACGTAGTTGGTGTTGCTGTACTTCCAACTCGTTCCGGGGGCGAAGTCGGCAGGATGTTCGAGCGCGATGTCGAGAAGTTCGCGTGGGTCGTAATATCGGACTTCGTCTTCCAGGTAGTTGCTGTAGTTGGGGAGTCCGCTGGTGTGTTGGAGGAGTTGGCGGATGGTGATGTTGTGGCCGTCGATCCCGTCTCCGCGGACGAGTCCGGGTAGGTAGGTCTCGATGGGGGTGTCGAGTTCGATCTTTCCTTCGGCGACCAGTTGCAGGACCACTACTGCGGTGAAGGTTTTGGTGTTGCTGCCGATTCGTATCTGGCCGTTGGGGGGTACCTCTGATCCGGTGGTCAGGTCACCGACTCCTGCGGTGTAGTTGTGGGAGTTGCCGTTTCGGTCTTGGATGCTTGCGAGGGCGGCGGGTAGTCCGTCCTCGCTCACCAGCGCGTCGAGGGAGCGTTGAACCGCATCGTGCCGCGCAGCGACGGTATCGGCGGACGACGAGCACGCACCGAGGGTGACCACGCTGAGAGTCATTGCGACGGAACAGAGGGCGCGGTGCCGTTTCCGGCTTTGTCTTTGGGGTGAGGGAGGCTGGCCCTGTCGACTGTGGCGGCGCATCAGTAGAACTCCTTGGAGAGATTGATCGGTCTGGACACGATCCTGTCTGCTGGAGAATTGGTCGCGCATCGCTCCGACGCGGGAAAACCATCTCCCTCGATCGGGGGAGGCCATCGCCGAGCGGCCCAGTCATACTTGTCGAATCATGATCACCGGACTACGACCGCTGATGCGGGGCTCTACATACTCAGCTGTACTTTTCGCCTTTTGTGGTGTGTTGGCAAGCCTGCCACTTCTGGTGGTTGCGATGTTGCCTGCTCTCGCGTGGCAATCCGCACCCGAGTTCGTCCGGGTGCTTTCGGTCCTGCTCATATGGGTGACTTTGGTAGGAGCACTCGGCCTGGTGCATCCTGTGCGACGCGCGCTCATCGTTTCTGCCCGCCGACTGCTGCAGGTGTCGCTGCCGAGTCCAGCGCTCGGACACCGTACTCCTAACCTCTCGGACATTGATCGCTGGCGGGCCCCGCTCTGGATTGTCCTGCATGTCATGGTGGGTTGGCTGGCGGCGCTCGCGACCAGCGTCCTTTTCATCATGGGGATTTCGCTCCCGGGGAACTGGCTCGGCGGCACGGCGCGAATCAGTCTGTTCGATACGTCGGTTGACGTGACGGGTGGATGGACCTGGGTCGTGGCGGCCGGCTGCCTCCTGCTTGCGGTAGGAATTTGTGTCCTGGTGGCAACACTGCTGAGATGGCTGGCGCCACGACTGTTGGGGCCGTCCACGGCTGAACGGCTCGCGCTGGCGGAAGAACGTGAACTGCAACTGGCCGAACGTAATCGGGTCGCTCACGAGTTGCACGACTCGATCGGACACACGCTCACCGCCGCCACGATCCAGGCGGCGGTGGCCGGCGAGGTGCTTGCCTCCGATCCTGCCGCAGCGAGGGCCGCCATGCGTAGCATCGAGGAGTCGACACGGGCAGCGCTCGAGGACCTGGACTACGTACTGGGTGTACTTCGCGAGGAGAGGCCTGGGGCTGTACCTTCTCGGACGCTGTCGGACTTGCCTGCGTTAATTGATCGGTTGCGGCATGCGGGGGCGGTTGTGGAGGTGAACCTGTCGGGTGACCTTTCACATATCCAGGGGACACTCTCTCGCGCGGCGTACCGGATCCTGCAAGAGGGGACGACCAATGCTCTGCGGCACGGGGACAGCGGGCCGATCGAAATCACGGTGGCAGTCGGCTCGGAGAGCGTCGAGCTCAGAGTGGTCAACAGCATCGGGGCAGTGACCGGGGGAAAGGCAGACGTAGTTCGAAGATCAGGGCGCGGCCTGGCAGGTTTGGCCGAGCGCGTGCGACTCTTGAACGGTGAGTTCAAGGCTGGACCGGACGGAGCCCAGGGCTGGCGATTGAGTGTTCAGTTGCCGGTCCGGGTGGCACGATGACCGAAGCCAATTGGAGTGAGGACGCCGCCAAACCTGCAAGCATGCCAGTCACCCTGCTGATTGCGGATGACGACGACGTTACCCGCAGCGGCCTGCGTATGCTGCTCGCAGCTCAGCCCGGGATTGTGGTCGTCGGCGAGGCTTCCGACGGTATCGAAGCAGTGGAGCTTTCGCGGCAACTTCGTCCGGATGTGGTGCTGATGGACGTGCGGATGCCGTTGCGCAACGGAATAGAGGCAACTCGGCACCTCCAGGCCGAGTGCACCGAACCGCCGAAAGTCTTGGTAATCACCACTTTCGAAAACGATGGCTACGTCACGGCCGCACTCAGTGCGGGCGCGAGTGGCTTCGTGCTGAAGCGGCTCCCAGTCCCGCAGATCGCAGCGGCAGTACGTGTGGTGGCGGCGGGCGAAGTGATCCTGTTCCCTGCCGCGCTACGCCGGATGGTTACGCCCCGCCCGTTGGTCTCCGCTGAGGCGTTCCCGAATGCAGCGCTGACAGCAAAGGAGGAAGAGGTATTGCGGTTGATGGCCACCGGGCTGTGCAACTCGGATATTGCTCAGGTTCTGGTTGTGAGCCTGGAGACAGTGAAAACGCATGTCGGGAACGTGCTGGCAAAGCTCGGTGCTCAGAATCGGACGCACGCTGTCGTCATCGCCTACGAGTCTGGTCTGGTGGTCCCGGGGTCAGGCACCGATACGGAACCCTGTGCAACTGGCGGTTGATTGATTTTGTCAGCGTGACCCGGTGAGGATTCGCCGACTGAACCTACAGATCCGTTCCTCTTGCCGAAACGCTCCGAGACGAAGTCACACCACCGGTCACCAGTGCGTACCGGGCACGAGTCGGGCGGCACGACGGCCGAGTTTGCGGATGCGCGAGCGCGAGTGGTGCTGTCGCGCCGGTGTTGCCGGAGCGTCTGCCGGAGTTTCCTTGTCTACCTGACCCTTTGCCGCCGGAGAATCGGGGAAGGCCTGGTACATCTGGTTGAGAATTCGGTCCTTGGTGTGCGGTGCGAACAGGGTTCCCAGATCACCCAGGGTTCCCAGTGGTACGTCGATGCGTTTGGGGCGGTCGATCAGCGCGCGGATCACCATTGCCGCAGCCTTTTCCGGGCTGGTGATCGGGCCGTTGTTGTATTCGCCGGTCGGAGCGATCATCGGTGTTTCGACCAGCGGCATGTGGATGGTCGTGAAAGTGATTCCGTCCGCCAGGGTTTCAGAGGCGGCTACGTCCGAGAAACCGTCGAGGGCGGCCTTGCTCGCCACGTAGGCCGAGAATCTAGGCGTTGCCGCCTGGACTCCCGCGCTGCTGATGTTCACGATGTGGCCGAAGCGGCGAGAACGCATGGTCGGTAACAAGGCGAGCACCAATCGCACAGCGCCGAAGTAGTTCACGGCCATCGTTCGTTCGTAGTCGTGGAAACGATCAGTGGAGTGGTAAATGCCGCGCCGGATGGATCGGCCGGCGTTGTTTACCAACATGTCTACGTGATCGTGTTCTGTCAGAATGCTTTTGATCGTGTGCTGGACCGACTCGTCGTCGGTGATGTCGCAGGGGTAACCGAACGCCTTGCCTCCGGCTGATCGAATCTCCTGTACTGCGGCATCGAGTTCGTCGGTGCGGCGTGCGATCAGGAGAACGGTGGCGCCCTTCTGAACGGCGGCAATGGCCGATGCCTTGCCGATTCCGGAAGAGCCTCCGGTGATCAGAACGATCCGACCGACGAGTGGTCCTTCGGGACTGTTACGTCGTGCGCGATTGGGATCGAGGTTTGCGCGCCAGTACTTCCACAACACAGTGGAGTACGACCCGAACTCGGGGACCGCCAGTCCTGATCCGGCCAGGGCGGCAACGGTTCTCGCGGAGGTGAATGTCGGCGCCATCGTCATGTTGTCGAGTAATGCTGCAGGCATGCCGATGCGATCGAGGAAGACCTTCCGCGCCGATTCTGCCGAATCCATCGGCAATGGCGAGACAAAGGGTTTGGCGATCACGCCCGGCAGGCTGAGTGCGGGCCGGGGCGCTCCGGCGGCCTTGGCGAGTCCGGCATAGATTTCGCGTACCGGTTGAGGTTTCGGATTCACGAGATGGAATGCTTCGCCGTCGTGGCCGGGCGCGTGCATCAATTCGACGAGGGCGGCGGCTACGTAATCGACGGGCACCACATTGGTTGCGCCGAGGTTGGGGATCGGGACGGGGAGTGCTGCAGGTAGTTTCGCGAGTAGCGCCAGTCCTGGAAACAAGTAGTACGGACCGTCGATCTTGTCCATCTCCCCGGTGACGGAGTTGCCGACCACGGCAGACGGCCGATAAACACGCCAGGTGAGGCCTTCTCGTTCTCGAACGAGCTTCTCGGCCTCGAACTTGGTTCGGTGGTAGGGCGTCGGAAAGCCTTGGCCGCAATCGAAATCGGTCTCGCTGAACGTGCCCGGATAGTCGCCTGCGACTGCGACCGATGACACGTGATGAAGGGTGGCTCCCAGTTTCGCAGCAAGTTCGACCACGGAGCGTGTGCCCTCGACATTCGTCGAAGCCTGCTCGTCTCCGGCGGTGATGTCGTAGATCGCGCCGAGGTGAAGGACGTGGTCGGCAGGTGGGGGAGAATCGATGCCCAGCCCAGGCTCGGTCAGATCTCCAATGAGCGGATGCACGCGATCGCCGCCGGGAATTGCCGACACCTGTTCTTCGAGTTTGGCGACAGAACCGGCTCTGACCAGCACACGGATCTGAGCAGTTTGATCACGCTCGAGCAGGAGTGGCAGTGCAGCTCGTCCGAGAAATCCGGTACCGCCAGTGACGATGTATGTGGCCATAGTCGGTAACTTACTCCAAAGTAAGATCAGCGGCTAGAGGGAAACGAACATCAATGCGTCATGACCCCGTCCTCGGCGTCGAAGTCGATGCCCGCGGAGATGATTCCGGAGAACAAGAACGCGACGGCAAGCGCAAGAGCGGGGATTGCAAGGATCCATTCGAAAATTGTCATGCTCCAAGTCTGACGAAATCAGCTTCGGAGAACATCGCCCTGCGGAGCGATTTAGACGATCGGGCAGTCATCCTCGAGGACGACTGCCCGATCAGGGAAATCCACTAGGTCTGTTGCTGAAGAGTTTCGGGCGCAGTGGGGTGCGCGCTCGTCCTTGCGTCGCGTGACGTGATTTCGGATGAGATGTGGGCGGCCGTTGTTCCGAGGGTGTGAAGGCCATGCGCCGTCCGCCAGTAGACCGGCGCACCATCGTCGAGGCGATGGAGTGGCCAGGCCGGCAAACCCTAGGCCGGTTCAGCGCCCGACAAGTCCTCGACCGCATACGGGGTCGTTCCTTCGAACAGAACACCGATCCCGAAAGGATCGGCCATCTCGAGCCTTGACTCAGCGAACCGCAGCAGCCAGGTTCCGTCAGCCCAGATCACCGCCTCAGGTTCGCCGAACAGTGACTCCGTGGCGTCCAACTCCACGAGTTCGGAGTGGCGGAGGCCGAACTGTGGCCCACGCAGCTGTTGACGCAGGTAATCGGCGGCGACTTCGGCAAACTCACCGAACCGGGCCATCACGGTCGCAGCGAGCTCACACACCGCAGACTCCGGCACGGTGGCCGGCTCGATAACCAGACTCACCGGCCTGGAGTCACCGACCCCCTGGACATCGATGATCGATGTCCAGCACGCCAACGAATCGTCCGAGTCGACACGCGAAAACACTGCTGAGCCGACCACAACACTCTCAGGTAAGTCACCCACGACCCCTAGTCAAACACGGCTCTCCGCAGGATCCCAGGCACTCTTCAGCGACATGATCCAGTCGCGATCAGTGGCCGATGCCGACCTTCGCGTGAACCTTTTTCATCCACACAGGAGCCCACCAGTTCGCTTCGCCCATCAGCTTCACGAGCGAGGGCACGAGCAACATGCGGATGATGGTCGCGTCGACGATCAGCGCGACGATCATGCCGACGCCCAGGAACTTCATCACTGACAGCCCTGACATTGCGAAGGCCCCCGTCACCACTATCAGGAGTAAGGCGGCAGCCGTCACGATGCGGCCGGTGCGCTCGGTTCCGAACTTGACCGCTTCCTCTGTCGTCGCTCCCGCGTTCTTGGCCTCGACCATTCGTGACATCAGGAAAACCTCGTAGTCCGTGGACAATCCGAAGACCACCGCCAGGATGAGCACGACAAACGTAGCCTCCAGCGGAGTTTGACTGACCCCGAGGAGTTCGACGCCGTGTCCGTCCTGGAAGACGAAGGTGAGGACACCGAAGGTGGTCGCGAGGCTCAGGGCTGCCATCAGCACCGCCTTGATCGGCAGCACCACCGAACCGAACGCGAGGAACAACAGGATCAGGGTGGATCCGACCATGATGAGGATCATCACCGGTAGCCAATGCAGGACGGCGTTGTTGCCGTCGTCGACCATGGCTTGACCGCCGCCGACAAGCAGCACCGTTCCGTCGGGAGCGGAGATCGCACGCAGATCTGTCACTGCGGCGCTCTGTGATTGGGGTGTAGAGCCCTCGCTGTAGAGAGCCTGAACCGCGACGAGTTGATTGGTGCTCGCGACGACGGTCGCCTGACCGATGCCCTCGACTCGACCGGCGGACTCGGCGATCGCTGCACCTTCGGCCGGGGTGAGAGTGTTCCCGTCCTCGGCCTGAAGGATCATCGTTGCGCCGTTTCCGGTTTGCGGGAAGTCGTTGACCAACGTGTCCATCGCGACGCGAGCGGGGTCGTTGTCCGGTAGTGCGGTGTACGAGAGTTCTCCCAGCCGGGCGCCGAGCAGCGGCGAGGCCATCACGAGCAGCACAGCCACGATCGTCACCGAGACTGCGACCGGACGCTTCATCACCCACGTGACGACGCGGCCCCAGAACTTGCGCGAGCGTTCCTCGCCGCGTTGCGCCGCATCCTTGCGCCACGTCAGGGCGTTGATGCGATGCCCCAGAATGGCAAGCAGCGCAGGCACAGCGGTCAGCGACAGAACTGCCGCGCTCAATACCGCGGCGATCGCACCGAAACCCAAAGACCGGATGACGGCCTGCGGGAATACGAGCATGCCGCTGAACGCACAGATCAGCAGTAGACCCGAGAACATGACGGTGCGACCCGCCGTCAGAACTGTCCGCTGAGCAGCCGCTCCCGGGTCCGAGCCCGAATTCAGTTCTTCACGGAACCGACCGACCACGAACAGTCCGTAGTCGATGGCCAGTCCCAACCCGAGAAGAGAAGCGACGTTGATCGAGAACGAGGACACATCGGTGATCAGCGTGAGGATTCGCAGAACGGCCAAAGCGCTCAGGACACTGAGTACACCCACGAACACGGGCACGGCAGCAGCGACGATGCCGCCGAAGATGAAGACCAACAGCACCAGAGTGATCGGAATGGCGATGGCTTCGGCGACCACCAGGTCCTTCTCGAGCTTGGTGTTGAATGCGACGCCGACGACGGTGTTACCCGCGAATTGTGCCTCGGCACCTTCGACTTCGAGCTTCGGCAAGAGATCGGCGAAAGTGGCCGGCGTGACGCCCGAGTCCGGTGCCAACGTGATCGCGACGGCCGCCATGGATCCGTCGTTCGAGAGCAGGCTGGCCTTCGCTGCGGCGTCTGTTCCCCAATACGATTTCACCGAAGCGGTCGGCACTTCGGTTTTGAACTGGTCGACGGCGGCTGTCACTGCCGGCCCGATGTCGTCCAGAGTCTTGCCGTCCATGGGCGAGTAGATCGCGATGATGTCCGGGGTCTGCGGTCCGAGATTGTCTTCGATGATGTCGGCGACCTTCGCGGAGTCGCTGCCCGGATCGATGAAGCCGCCCTGGCTGAGCTTGCCGAACACTCCGAGTCCCCACACCCCACTGATGAGAACTATCAGAACCGCGAGGCTCAGTACCCACCATTTCCGGGCGACGACGGTTTGGGCCCAGCGTGTCATGTATCAACTCCGGTGTGTGGGGGCGTCTGGCCAGATCGACTGTAGTGGGCGTTTGGTCTTGAATCGGAAACGTCATGCATACTGCTCGAAGCACTTGCAAGCCACGCGTGTGGGGGAAGCCGGTCCGAATCCGGCGCTGACCCGCAACGGTAGGTCGATTCTCGGTAGTCACCGAGTGTCGGCAAGCCCGATTACCCGCCGCGCGGTGTGCGACATCCATTCGTCGTGGTCTACGAAAAGGAAGTCCAGCAGGAGCTCTGGCCGAGGATCAGCGTGCGGGCGGAGTTGTCTGTCGGATCCTCATTCGTGGCTCAGAGCCCTTACGAGGTCCCGTGTCACTTCAGTTCTCCCCGTCCCGCGCCGCCGCTGTTCTCATCGCGGTCGCCTTGGTTTCGGCAGGTTGTTCCAAAGGTCAGGAATCAGAGTCGGCGTCTGCTGCGGAATCCTTCGCACAGCCGGTGTCCGTGACCAACTGCGATCGCGAGATGACCTTCGATTCGCCGCCGCAGCGCATCGTGTCTTTGAACGGACACGTCACCGAAGCCCTCATCGAGATCGGCGCGGGTGATCGGATTGTCGGGCGGGCGTACAGCGACAACCCGCCAACTGCCGAGACCGCCGATGTATTCAACAAGATTCCCAGCCTCTCCGATACGTTCCCCAGCATGGAGCAGGTTCTCGACGTCGATCCGGACTTCGTGGTCGGAGGAATGACCAGTGCCTTCAACGAGAAGCAAGGCCGTTCCCGAGACGCTTTCGGCGAGCGCGGAATCAACACCTTCCTCTTCTCGGAATACTGTGGCACCGGTTTCCCCGACATCGGATTGCTCGAGAACGACTACACGCAACTCGGTCGAGTCCTGGGCGTCGAAGATTCCGCCCGCGAGGTCGCAGAGGAGATCAGCGATGGTCTCGATTCCGTCCGCGCTTCGGTCGGAGACGCGGCGCCGGTACCGACCTTCTTCTACGACAGCGGTGACCAGGTTCCGACGACCATCGGCGGAGTCGGCGTCGGTCAATTGGTCGCGGAATACTCCGGCGTCTCGAACATCTTCGCCGAAGGGACAAAGCCCTACATCGACGCATCGTGGGAAGCTGTTGCCGAGCGTGCACCCCAGGCAATCGTGGTCATCGACTACGGCGACAAGACCGCCGAGCAGAAGATCGACTTCCTCCGTGCCCAGCCGTTGATGGCGACCACCCCTGCTGTGCAGCAGAACCGGTTCGTCGTGGTTCCTCTCGCTGACCTGTTCGAGAGTTCACGGTTGGTGCGTTCGGCACAGACCATCGCAACAGCCTTCCATTCAGGCGCTGACGCGGCGAAGTGACCCGCACGCGTTACGGGTACGGCGCCCTGCTTGTCGGCTTGGCGGTCGCCTTGGCGATCGTCCTGGGGTTGGCCGTCTCCTTGGGATCGGTTCGCATTCCCGTCGGTGACGTCTGGGCGATAGTCGGAGCCCGTTTGGCGCCAGGGACTTTCGAGACGTGGTGGACCGCGGCGCGGGAGTCGATCGTGATCGACTCCCGCCTGCCACGTGCACTCACTGCCGCGGTGGTGGGTGCTTCGTTGGCGATGTCGGGTGCTGTTGCTCAGGCTGTCACACGGAATCCTCTTGCCGACCCGTATCTGCTCGGAGTCTCGTCGGGCGCGGGATTCATGGTGGTGCTCGTGTCGGTGCTGGGTTTCGGCGCCGGCCTCCTCGGGGTTTTCACGATTCCGGTCGCAGCATTCGTCGGGGCGATGATCCCGTTGTTTCTCGCACTGCTGATCGGCGGCCGGTATCCGCAGCCGACCGCGATCATTTTGGTGGGTGTCGCGCTCGCCCAGATATTCTCGGCGCTCATCACCTTTTGCATCCTGGTATTGGCCGATGATCGGCACGTGACGTCGGTGATGCACTGGATTGCCGGCGGATTCGGTGATGCACGATGGTCGACGCTGATCTTCCCGACGATCACACTGGCCGTCGTCGGCACAGCCCTTCTGTTCAGTTCGCGATGGATGGACGTTTTGCAGACCGGTGACGACGGGGCCGCTGCACTCGGTATGAACGTCCGACGGTTCCGTGTGTTGTCCTTGCTCGCGGTCTCCGTACTGGCGGGCGCAGCAGTCAGCGTTGCCGGTGGAATCGGTTTCATCGGTCTGCTGATCCCGCATCTGGCCGGCTTCATCGTCGGCACCAGAGCAATTCGACTGCTCCCTGCTGCAGCCCTGCTGGGCGCCGTCGCGATGGTTGCCGCGGATACCGCTGCGCGCTCGGTGGCACAATCCACTGAAGTTCCGGTCGGAGTGATCACGGCCCTCGTGGGTGCACCGATCTTCGTCTGGATGCTCTACCGGCAGTATCGGAGGCTCGAACAGTGACACAGGCCAGAACAGTGACACAGGCCAGAACAGTGGCACTCCCGAAAGACTCCGAAACTGCGCCCCTGCTCGAACTCGTCGAGACCCGGGCGCGGCTCGGAAATCGCGAAGTGTTGCGCGGCATCACTTTCGCAGTCAAGTCCGGTGAAATATTGGGCTTGGTCGGGCCGAACGGCAGTGGCAAGACGACGGCGCTGCGCTGCTGCTACAACGCTTTGACGCCGACAGGTGGCGCAGTTCTGATCGATCAAGTCGACTCGACGACGCTCTCGCGTAAGGACATCGCCCGAACTGTCTCGGCAAGTGTTCAAGAACCCACTGTCTCGGCAGGACTGTCGGTTCGTGAATCGATCGCGCTCGGACGAACTCCGCACCGCAGCTGGTTGGACCGAAGCACGGAGCGCGATACCGCCATCGTGGACCGGTGCATCGAGCAGGTCGGTTTGGTCGAGCTTGCCGGACGAGACGTATCGACCCTGTCGGGTGGTGAGCGGCAACGTGTCTCGATAGCTCGCGCATTGGCTCAGGAGCCCAAGGTTCTGTTGTTGGACGAGCCGACCAATCATCTCGATCTTCGTCACCAGTTGATCGTGATGGAACTGCTTACCGAACTTGCGTCGGCGGGGCTCGCAGTTGTGGTCACGATGCACGATCTACGGTTGGCAGTCGAGTACTGCGACAACCTTGCCGTGCTCACCGAAGGTGAACTCCGCGCGTGTGGGTCTACGGTCGAGGTGTTGGACGAGCCGTTGTTGGCCGAGGTTTTCGGCATCAGGGCGCGAGTCGAACGCGGAGTACGTCCGCGGATGGAGATATTGGGGCTGGCATGACGGAATCGGTGGCCGGGATCTACGCCCGTATGGCAGTAGCTGTGCCGTTCTTCGACAACCTGAGCGCGTATCCGGATACGGTGCCCGCGGTGTTGATGACCGACCCCCAGTGGTTGGCAGCACGTGTCGCCGATACGGCAGAGCGATGGGGGAGTGCGGACAGTCGAGTGAACGGCACGTTGTGGTGGTACTCGGCCAGCTCGACGCTGACCGGCATTCCGATCGGAACCGGGATGGTCACCGGGTTCGCGGCCGATCCATCGTTGGACGGTGGGCGGATCTTCTTGCGTGACAACGGCTATCTGGGCGGTTTTGCTGCCGGATCGGTCATTCCGATCTCGCGGAGTGTGGCGGAGTTGGGCCACGCGATGTTCCGCTCGCTCAATCCCGTGATCGAGGTACTCGCCGAGGTGTCCGGCGTTCGGCAGCAGGCGCTGTGGGCGATCACAACGGACTCCATCGCCAATCGCAGCCTCGATGCCGCCGGTAATGCGCGGGAGCGCGGAAGTGCATTTGCGGCCGGTCTGATCGAAGTTCTCCGCGGTGAGAACCCGGGCATTCCGGTCCCGCGTTTCGTGGACGTGGATCGCAGAGAATCTGCTGTGCGCGTAAGAAATCCATTGACGCCGGTGGCATTCGGGCGACGCAGATTCACGCAGCGGGCGTCGTGCTGCCTGATCTACGAGGTACCCGGTGAAGGCAAATGCACCAGTTGCCCGAAGCGCGCACCCGAAGATCGGGTGCGCGCCTTGGCTGCTCTGGTGTGACTGTGGGTGGGCGGATTCAGGTGTTATCGGATCAGTGAGCTGCGACCTTGGAACGGTCGAGTCCCAGCGCGTCGGTCATCGTGAAGAACAGGTCGGTCTGGTCCGTGAGACCGCTGACGTTGGCCGCATGCGGGCCGAAAGCTGCTACGCGCAACTGAGTTCCGGTGTGTCCTTCGGACTCGACGGCCGGATCCTCGGACGTTCCGTAGCTGATCGTCATCTCCGAGCCGTCCTTGGTGGTCAGCTTGCGGGTCAGGCCGGGGTAGACGATTTCCTGGGCGCGCTCGACCGGGATGTTCTGGTCCTTGGCGATGGTGGCGATGTCGTCGGCGCTGACATTGGTGACGATCTGGCTGGTGTGAGCGTGGTCGGCTGTGACGATGACCAGGGTTTCTCCGTCGGTCTTCGCAAATTCGAGTGCCTTCTGCACAGCTTCGTCGAGGTCGACGGTTTCACCGATCTGACCGCATGCGTTGGCTGCGTGATCCTGCTTGTCGATCGAGGCACCTTCGACCTGGAGGAAGAATCCGTTGTCGTTGACCTTCAGTAGGTCGATGGCCTTCTGAGTCATGTCCGCGAGCTTGGGTACGTCGGAGGTTCGCTTGGGGTTGTCGACGCAGGTTTCGGCGGGCTGCAGGTAACCGTCGCGGGTGGCGACGGATCCTTCCCAGCGGACGGGCATGTTGCCGTCGGCGAACAAGCCGAGCACGGGTGCATCCTGATCGGCCTTGCCGACCTCGTTCATCTCGGCGGCGTTCTTCACCAGCTGGTAGCCACGGGCGGCGGCCTGCTCATTGAGTGTCTTGCCTTGCCAGTCACCGGCTTTCGCAGTCTCGGCGAAGGACTTGGCGCCGCCGGCAAAGGTGACGTCGGCGCGGGTGTCGAGGAGCTGTTCGCTGATCGATCCCTTGCCGCCGTTCTCGAGGGCGTTCTCCGGGCAGGACTTGGACGTCGCCTCCGGTCCGTAGCACTTGCGGCCACTGACGTGCGCGACCTGCACTGCGGGGGTGGCGTCCTGCACCTCGGCGGTGGAGACGTTGCCGGTGGCCTTGCCGTTCGCCTTGGCGATCTCGAGGACGGTCGACTGGGCCTGCCCCTTGATGTCGACGGAAATCGCGCCGTTGTAGGTCTTGGTGCCGGTGGACCATGCCGATCCGCTGGCTGCGGAGTCGGTGACGTAGTCGGGCTTGCCGTCCTTGGTCAGTGCGTAGTGCGTGTACTGGCCGGTGATCGGCAGGGCGTCGAGGCCGGGGAAGCTGCCCGCAGCGCCTTCGGCGTAGTTGCGTGCGGCGGTGATCTCCGAGTCGCCCATGCCGTCCCCGATCAGGAGGATGACGTTCTTCGCGCCGGAGGCATTGACGGCGTCGCGCACTGCGGCCGACTGATCACCGTCGATGCGACGAGCGCCACCGTTCGAGGACAGTTCGCCGGTCGCGGCGCGATCGACGGTCGCGCCGTTCGAGCCGGTGGCCTCGTCGGCGCTGCTGCTGCAGCCGGCAGCGGCCAGAACGGCGACGGCGCCGGCGACGGCCGTCAACCTACGTGTGTTGCGCGAGAACGACATACGAGTAGTACTCCTGGAAACAGTATGGATGGAGATTATGAACGCCGCTAATGATCTGGGGCGAAAGTGAACGGAGTGCAGACATGCGTACATCTGAATGTGACGAGACGGTGAGGGTTGAGATTCGCTCTGTTGACTGTGGGTGAGTGACCTGTCAGACTGAATCTGCATCGAACATCAGTTCGATGCATGTGGTGCGTCTTCCCTTTCGGCATCCTCGAGCAGTCGGTCGTCCCTGACGGCCGACTCGATCAGGTGCGAGGTCAGTGTGGGTTGGGGAAATGGGCCGCCGACGTGGTCCGAGATGGAACGGGTGCTTTCCGGACGACCCGGCCGTGTGGAACACGAGGATTTGTTTCCGGGCGATGGAAGCGACAGCCCCGCCTGGTCAAGAAAGCGCGGCGAGTACCACGCGGGCGAGCTCACCCGTGGTGCCGGTGTAATTCCTTACGCAGAACTGCACGCTCACTCGGCCTTCAGTTTCCTCGACGGTGCATCACCGCCGGAAGAGCTGGTCGAGGAAGCAGTGCGTCTCGGGCTCGAAGCTATCGCCGTCACCGATCACGACGGCTTCTACGGCGTGGTGAGGTTTGCGGAAGCCGCACGTGAATGGGGAATGCGCACCGTGTTCGGGGCCGAGTTGTCTCTGGATTCGGTACCCAGAACCGGCACGGCAGATCCCGGTGGAACGCACCTCCTGGTACTTGCCCGTGGGCAGGAAGGGTATCGCCGGCTCTCGCGGGAGATCGCTGCCGCGCATCTGGCGGGCGGCGAGAAGGGCAAACTGCAGTACGACTACGACGTGCTGACCGAAGCAGCCGGTGGCCACTGGCAGATCCTGACCGGGTGCCGGAAAGGTCATGTGCGGCAAGCCTTGACGTCGGGTGGTCGCGAAGCAGCGGCGGATGCCTTGGGGGATCTGGTCGAGCGTTTCGGGGCGGAGCGAGTGTCGGTGGAACTCACTCATCATGGGTTGGCGGAGGACGACGAGCGCAATGCCGTTCTGGCCGAATTGGCGAGAGAGCATGGACTACGTACGGTGGCGACCACCGCCGCGCACTTCGCCGCTCCTCCGCGTCGACGCCTCGCCATGGCAATGGCGGCTGTACGGTCGCGTCAAAGCTTGGACGAGGCAGCAGGATGGTTGGCCCCTACCGGCGGAGCGCACCTGCGGTCCGGCGCGGAGATGGCGGCACTGTTCTCGCTCTATCCCGAGGCTGTCAGTGGTGCCGCCGATCTTGGTCGTGAGTGCGCTTTCGATCTCAAGCTCATCGCGCCCAAATTGCCACCGTTCGACGTGCCAGCCGGGCATACCGAGGCGTCGTGGTTGCGTGAGCTCACCATGGTGGGGGCGCTGGAACGCTACGGACCGCCGGAAGGTGCACCGAAGGCATACAAACAGCTCGAACATGAACTTGCCATCATCGAGGGATTGAACTTTCCCGGATATTTCCTGGTGGTGCATGACATCGTGTCGTTCTGCAAGAACAACGACATCCTCTGTCAGGGAAGAGGTTCCGCTGCGAACTCGGCGGTGTGTTACGCGATCGGCATCACCAATGTCGATCCGGTTCGCAACAAACTGCTGTTCGAGAGGTTTCTTGCGCCTGAACGTGACGGCCCGCCGGACATCGACGTGGACATCGAGTCCGACCGCCGGGAAGAGGCGATCCAGCACGTGTACGCGAAGTACGGGCGTACGTATGCCGCGCAGGTAGCCAATGTCATCACCTATCGAGGAAAGTCGTCGGTGCGGGACATGGCTCGGGCGCTGGGCTTTTCGCAGGGCCAGCAAGATGCGTGGAGTAAGCAGGTCGGCCGGTGGGGCGGTATCGACAAGAATGCGGATACCGATATTCCGCGTCCGGTACTCGAACTGGCGGCGCAGATCGAAGGCTATCCGCGGCACCTCGGTATCCACTCGGGCGGCATGGTCATCTGCGATCGTCCCATCGCCGACGTCTGCCCGGTGGAGTGGGCGCGGATGGCCAATCGCAGTGTCCTGCAATGGGACAAGGACGATTGCGCTGCCGCTGGGCTGGTCAAGTTCGATCTGCTCGGCCTCGGCATGCTCTCAGCTTTGCACTACATGATGGATCTGGTGGCCGAACACAAAGGCATCACAGTCGATTTGGCGCAACTCGATCTGTCGGAAACAGCGGTGTACGAGATGTTGCAGCGGGCAGATTCGGTGGGTGTGTTCCAAGTGGAATCACGTGCGCAGATGGCGACACTGCCGCGCCTGAAGCCTCGAAACTTCTACGACCTGGTAGTCGAGGTCGCGCTCATCCGTCCGGGGCCGATTCAAGGCGGATCAGTGCATCCGTACATTCGTCGGCGCAACAAACTCGAACCTGTGTCCTACGACCATCCGTCGCTCGAGAAGGCACTCGAACGCACGTTGGGGGTTCCGCTGTTCCAGGAACAGTTGATGCAGATGGCTGTCGACGTTGCGGGCTTCACGCCGTCCGAGGCCGATCAATTGCGTCGGGCAATGGGATCGAAACGCTCCACCGAGAAGATGGAACAACTGCGCGCGAGGTTCTATCAGGGCATGCGAGACCTACACGGCATCGGTGACGAGGTTGCCGACCGGATCTACGAAAAGCTTTATGCATTCGCTAATTTCGGTTTCCCGGAAAGCCATTCACAGAGTTTTGCCGCGCTGGTCTTCTACTCCTCGTGGTTCAAACTTCATCATCCCGCTGCGTTCTGCGCCGGACTTCTGCGCGCGCAGCCCATGGGTTTCTACTCGCCGCAGTCCTTGGTCGCCGATGCGCGCCGGCACGGAGTGCAGGTACACGGTGCAGACATCAATGTCAGCCTCGCGCATGCCACCGTCGAGGCAGGTGGATTCGAGGTTCGGCTGGGGCTGGGGGAAGTGCGCAACATCGGCGATGCACTCGCCGAGAAAATTGTCGAACAGCGCGACCTCGGTGGACCGTTCACGTCGTTTCTCGATCTGACGGGGCGGGTGGAACTGACTACCGCACAAGCTGAATCGCTGGCGACCGCCGGTGCGCTAGCCAGCTTCGGTATCTCGCGTAGAGAAGCGCTGTGGGCAGCGGGCGCTGCGGCGGGGGAGCGCCCCGACCGCTTGCCCGGTATCGGTGCGTCGGTCACAGCTCCCACCTTGCCCGGCATGAGCGACGTCGAATTGGCGGCGGCGGATGTCTGGGCGACAGGAGTATCTCCCGACACGTACCCGACACAATTCCTCCGCCCACAGCTCGACGCGCTCGGCGTGGTGCCGGCGTCGAGACTTCTCGACATCCCGGACGGTGACCGTGTGCTGGTGGGGGGAGCAGTCACACACCGGCAGCGTCCGGCCACAGCTGCGGGCGTCACGTTCATCAACCTCGAGGACGAAACCGGCATGGTCAACGTCGTGTGTTCGGTGGGGTTGTGGGCAAAGTACCGAAAATTGGCAAATACGGCGCCGGCGTTGCTTATTCGAGGGAAGGTGCAGAATGCAGAAGGCGCTGTCACCGTCGTGGCAGACCGGATGCAGCTGATGGATCTGCGAGTCACGGCCAAATCGCGAGACTTCCGTTAACGCCT
This sequence comes from Rhodococcus sp. IEGM 1302, assembly GCF_030056935.1. Taxonomy (NCBI): domain Bacteria; kingdom Bacillati; phylum Actinomycetota; class Actinomycetes; order Mycobacteriales; family Nocardiaceae; genus Rhodococcus; species Rhodococcus sp. IEGM 1302. Next base: position 122,351 of record NZ_JASHKY010000012.1, read on the forward strand.
GATTCTGGCCACCGTGTTAGTGCCGAGAGACAGTTTTGTGCCGAGAGGACAAATGTGGAGCTCAACTCTGACCTCCGAGCATATGGTGCGGGTCACATTTGCTCCCTAGGGTTGTCGCTTGAACGCGATCGATTCACCACACGCAGCCGCGGTCAGTTGCCTTGCGCGTGAATATCGTCGCCTTCCAAACGCGCTGAACCAAAAGCACTTCGAGTCGAAGAGGAACTTCATGAGCACAGCGATTCTCGTCGCACACGTACACCCCGCCGATCCGTCTTCGGAGGATGCGTTCAACCGCTGGTACGACGACGTGCATATTCCGCAGGTCGTCGAACGAGTGCCCGGAGTTGTCTCCGCCTCCAGATTCTTCCTGGCGGATGTGCAGTTGCTGCCCGAGGATGCATTGCCCGCGCGCCGCTACCTGAGCATCTATCAACTCGACACGGAAGATCTCGCGGGCACCGCGCAGGCGTTGGGAAGTGCTTTGGGCGACGGAACTCTCGACATGTCCGAGGCCATCGCGACCACCGGCGACACCGGACCCGAATTGCTTTTCTACGTCCCGACCGAGAATTGAAGGGGAACGCTGACATGTCCGATCTTCTCGCGAACAAAGTTGCAATTGTCACCGGCGCAGGTGCCGGAATCGGCGCCGCCATTGCCCGGGCGTTCGGGGCGGAGGGCGCGAGGGTCGTGGTCTCCGACATCAACGGTGGCGCAGCACAGGCAGTGGCGGACTCGATCGACGGAGCTATCGCTGTCACAACTGATGTCACCGACGAACAGCAGGTCAAGGATCTCGTCGCCAGAGCGGTCGAAGAGTTCGGCGGACTGAACGTCGTAGTACCCAACGCCGGTATCGCCACCACGACCCCGCTGATCGAGACCTCGTTCGAGGACTGGCGGAAAGTGATGTCGGTCAACCTCGATGGAGTGTTCTTGACAGTGCGTCATTCGCTGCCCGCTCTCGTCGCATCCGGTGGCGGTTCGATCGTGAACATCTCGTCGATCTCGTCGACCACCGGCTCGCCTTTGATCGGCAGCTATGCCGCAGCCAAAGCAGCAGTTCGCAATCTCACCGAAACCCTGTCAGCCGAACTTCGCTTCCACGGAATCCGCGCGAATGCATTGCTGCCCGGATTCATCGATACCGACCTGGTCAAGAGTCACCAGCAGGATTTCGAGAATGCCCTCGGCCTCGAGTCCGGGGGATTCGACGACTTGATGGTCACGAAGCAGACGCGCTATGGCCGGACCGAGGAAGTTGCCGCCGCCGCAGTGTTCTTTGCGAGCGACCAGTCGTCGTGGTGCAACGGCAGCAGCCTGGTTCTCGACGGAGGGTTCACCGCTTCTCTCCTCTGAGCAGTAGAACCCTTTCCGAACGTCACCCGATCACCATTCGTGCGAGGATCCACACCATGACCAACCGCGCCGTGTACGTACTCCCGCCTGGAGGATTGAACAACCTCGAATCGAGGACGATCGAGACCCCGGGCCCGGGTGCGGGTGAGGTGACGATCGCGATCCACGCGAATTCGCTCAACCACCATGACTACCTCGTGGCGACCGGAGAGATAGCAACCGACGGTCCGCGGATCCTGTTGTCCGATGCTGCCGGGGAGGTCGTTGCGGTCGGAGACGGCGTAACACAGTTCAGCGTCGGAGATCGCGTGATGAGCACCTATTTGCCGCATTGGCGGAGCGGCACACCGGATTTCGACGGATTCGGAAATTCGCCGGGTGACGGTGTCGACGGGTTCGCCCGCGACACCGTCACCGTGCCGGTATCTGCTGTGACAGTGATGCCGCGAAACTACACCTACGAGGAAGCCGCTACCTTGCCCACCGCGGGATTGTCAGCGTGGCGCGCACTATTTGCCGGAGTCCCGATCATCCCAGGGTCGTCGGTGTTGATCCCTGGGACCAGCACGGTAGCGTTGTTTGCCGTCCAGCTGGCCAAAGCTGTTGGAGCCCAGGTGATCGCAACCTCGTCGGCCCCCGACAAGATGGCTCGATTGACCGAACTCGGTGCCGATCACGTGGTCAACTACCGCGAGCGCCCGGACTGGGGATCGGAGGCGATGCGGCTCAGCGGCGGAATCGATCTCGTCCTCGACGTCGGCGGGCCTTCCACGCTCGGTCAATCTCTCGCTGCAGTCCGACCCGGCGGGCGGATCTGTGCGCTGGGAATCATGAACGGCCCGTCGTCGTCGATCGACCTGACTTCGCTACTGATTAAACAGGTCACCATCGAAGGTGTTCTGGTGGGCAGTCGTGCACATCAGGAGGAGATGGTCGCCGGGCTGGAGAGCCTGGCGTTTCGTCCCGTCATAGATTCTTCCTACAGCCTCGACCACCTCGCTGATGCTTTCGAGCAGCAGAAATCCGGGCAGGCCTACGGCAAGATCGTCATCACAAACCCTTGATCGCTTGCCGGTCCCAACTGGGATCGGTGAGGATTTCCGCCGAGTCGCCGACAAATGCACGTGCGGCAGTCTGGTCGCCGCTGAGGGTGAATCTCAGCCATGCGGTGAGGTAGCCCCGGAATCCTTCGCCGTCTGCGGCCCAATTGTGGCCGACACCAAGCAGTCTGCCGCGGACCGCCGGTCCGGCGGTTTTGTCGAAGTACTCGGCTTGCGGATCGGCGGTGGAGACCGGGTCGTCGGCGCCGGTCATGAAGAACGTCGGTCCGGTCAACTGGGCCACGTCGATCACGTCGACAGGTCGCGAGGCCCACCACGGGTCAGGCAAATCGAGTACCGCCGTGGCGGTGATCAGATTCGCGGACTGGGTTGCCGCGTTGATCGCGCCACCGGCGCCCTGGGAGTGTCCGACCGAGGCAATGTTGTCGGTGTCGATCCGCTGGTGAAAAATGCTCTCAGCGTTGGTGTTCTGATCGACGACGTACTGGGCAGCCCCCAAGATCTCCGTCCCGTCGCCGGTGACGCTGCTGTCGGCCACCACAACGACAAAACCCCAAGAAGCGAGATGCTGCAGGAGCGCTTCGTACTCTTCGTAAGTCGCATAGCTGCCGTTGCCGAAGGTGACGACGGGATGCCGATTGCCATCAGACGACAAGTCGGCTGGGTAGAACAGTTGGTACCCGGGAACTGAATCGGCAGCCACTTCGTGCGCGCCCTGGGCTGCATACAGATCGCTGATCGATTCCGACGCGATGGATTCGGTGGTCGCGACTTCGGGAGTTGTCGGAACCCCCGCGGTGGCATGAGTGACGGCACCGGAGAGTGCCAGCACACACGATGCAGTCACGACGGCGAACGAGTACTTGGTTCGAGAAGGCATGGGCACAAGTATGTCTTGTACAGTCGCGGTCGGTCAGGCCGAGACGGGTGTGTGCCGTTCTTCGCCGATTCGATCTCGGATGAGGAAGACGGCGATCACCCCGAAGACGACCAAGAGGACCGTCAGTAGAGAGGTGATGGCGGCGGCGCCGCTCACTTCCGTGGTCACCGAAGTGTCCAGCCCGCCGGTCGAGAGAATTGTGGTGGGGTCGGTGAGGCCGTGTAACACGATTGCGGCCCAGATCGTGCCCGTCACACGCATTGTCAGGTACATGCACATACCGAAACCGAAGGTGTAGACCACGGTGACAAGGACGGTCGACGGCTTCATCCCGGCGATCAGGTTGACCGTGTGCATGAGTGCAAACACCAGTGAAGACACGACGGCGACAAAGCGCTCGCGGTGGCCGGCGTCGCGCAGCATCTTCACTGCCAGGCCACGGGTGGCCAATTCCTCGGTCAGGCCGACGCACGCACCGAGCACCAGCAGGGCGATTACCTCGCCGGTGGTCCAGGCGCTCCAATCGGTTCCCGCCAGATGCGCAACAATGGCGGCGACCACGATGATCGGACCGATCCACATCCAACCGCGCCCACGAATGGGTTGTGGGCCGAAGACGCCGCGCAGCCAGCCGACCTTTGTCGTGAAAACCAGCAGGGCGATCCCGCCGATCGCGATGGGCAATGCGACGCCGAGGAGGATGCTGGAGGCGCTTGCCACGACATTGTCCGTGTCGATCTGGTCTGCAAAAACTCTGGAGGTAACCTGCCCGACAGCAAGATAGAACGCCAGGTAGACGACGATCAGCAGGAGCACTTTCCATACGGTGGGGCGACTCCAAAAACCGGACTTTTCGGGAACCGTATTGGTCATTGTCAGATCGTAAAGGGAGCTGCACGAAAACGCGCGGGTACCGTCTATTCGGACAGCAGCGAACACGAAGGCAGGCGCAGAAGAAATGTTGGAAGTCGATTTGAATGCACTGGACACGGCTTTGGCAGCGGGTGAGCCGTTGATCGACGTCCGTGAGGCCGACGAGTTCGCTCAGGTCCGAGTTCCCGGTGCGACGCTCATTCCGCTCAGCGAATTCGTCTCTCGCGTGGGTGAAATTCCGGACGCGGAAACGGTGTACATCATCTGCGCCGTCGGTGGTCGGAGCTTGCAAGCCGCTGAGTATCTGCAGGCTCGCGGCATCAATGCCGTTTCGGTGGCCGGTGGAACGATGGCGTGGTACCAGTCGGGGCGCCAGGTCGAGACCGGCGAATAGTGCGTAACTGTTGGGGCAGCTCCCGTTTACGGAGCTGCCCCAACACGTCACTTCCGCCAGAACAGGTGGTGCGTCACGCCGCTCGGGCTCGGCACAACGTCGAGGTTGAAGCGGTCGAGTAACTCGTCAGGTGTCTCCCACAGTCGTAGACCGGATCCGAATTTGATCGGGGAGACAGCGATGTGCATCGTGTCGACCAGATCGGCGTCGAGGAATTCACGGATAGTGCTGACTCCGCCGCCGAGTCGAACGTCCTTGCCCTGCGCTGCCTCACGTGCCTGCGCGAGGGCCGTCGCGGGGTCGGCGTCGACGAAGTGGAATGTCGTGTCCGATAGCGTGAACGACGGCCGCACGTGGTGGGTCAAGACAAAAACCGGGGTGTGGAACGGTGGCTCGTCGCCCCACCAGCCCTGCCACTCGAGATTCTCCCAAGGGCCGCGGTAGGGTGAGAATTTGTTGCGGCCCATGATTTCGGCGCCGATGTTGTTGGAGAAGTCCCGCGTGAAATAGTCGTCGAGGCCTCGGCTGCCGCCGGGATCGGTGCGATTGGGCCAGCTGGCCGTAGCTCCTGCCCACGCAAACATTTCACCGTGGTCCAGGCCGAACGGGCTCTCGAAGCTCTGGTCCGGACCGCAGGCTATTCCGTCACTGGAAACGCCGAAATTCTGCACTCGCAATAACTGACTCACCGTGTACTCCTGCTCTCGACAATGGTCTACGTGAGTACAGACCGTACGGCGAGCCAAAACTCATCGGTGCGAATTCATGCAGCCGCCGGTAGAACTCCACTGCGGATCGACCGGACGGTCCTGACCGCGACGGTTGCCCAGATGGGGATCAGTACGGTCAGCAGGGCAAGTGCGATTCCCAGGATCAGGGTGGAACCGGTGGCGACTCCGAAGGCATTCGCTCCGACGGCACATGCTCCGATGGGGAAGGTGAAGCTCCACCAGCCGAGCGAGAAGTCCAAGCCGCGGCGCAGTGCGTGGATGGTGACGACGGTGACGGTGACAAACGCGATCACGCCGATGATTCCGACGACGGTTCCGTAGGCGATCCCGAATTCGTGCAGGGTGTCGGCATGCTCGGGGCTGAGTGCATGCCGTGAGGCGGCGGCCAACAGGTTGGATGCCGCGATCGACTGTCCGATCACGCCCAACGGAATCCACAGTGAGGGAATGGCATTGAACGGGATCACGTCGACGCCGGCCGAACGGTTGCGTGCGAACTGCCTGGCGACGGCTACCAGAATGCCGATGGCGGCGGTCAGCGCCAGAGCGAACAGGATGTAGCAGAAAACCAGTACCGCGATGCGTGGAGCGCCTTCGGGCATGTGGGTGCTGACCGCTGCGCCGGTGGTGGCCGAGACCATCGGAGGTACGACGGGCATGAGCCAGAACGGCATTGCCGTCGCCATCCCGGCATCTCGAACGAGTCGAATCATCATCACGACGTAGGTGACCAGGCCGAGTGCCGTGCCGAGTGTCCACAGTGTCAGCGACACGGTGATCGCCACGTCGTGGCCGAGGAAGTCCGGGCCGGTGATGCCGGTTGCGGATCCCACGGTCAGCAGTGCCATTGCGACGGCGCCGTAGAAGGGGAACATCGCGGGGCTGTGCAGGTAGGCGAGGGCCTGACATCGATGTTGTGACCAATGGGTGGCAAATGCTCCGATCAAGGCGCACAGTACGAGAACCGCCAGAACCCAGAAGATCTCGGAGACCAGTTTCAAGCCCTCGATCTCCGGTTCGAGCGAAGCGGCGGCCACCGACACGATTCCCGTTCCCATCGCTGCCGCGAACCAGTTCGGAGTGATGTGGGCGAAGGTGGAACTCGTTGTGGTGGTCATGTATTTCACTGTCGTCTCATCCGGTCCGTACCGGTAGACCGGTTGTTCTTGAATGCCCACAAACTCGCCTTGTGGGTCTAATCTTGGGACTATGTCGTTGTCTCCTCGGGTGCCAGAACTCAGTGCCCTCGACGTCCTCCTTTCCGTAGGGCGTCTGGGCAGCATGGGTGCTGCCGGCCGGGAGCACGGACTCAGTCAGCAGGCGGTCAGCGCCCGGGTGCGTTCGGTCGAACGCCAACTCGGAATCAAGGTGTTCGATCGAGCGGCGACCGGTGTTCGTCCCACCGCCGAGGGCGGTCTGATTCTCGAGTGGGCAAGTCACATCCTCGTCAGTGCCGAGGAAATGGCATCGGGAGTTGCCGCACTTCGCGGTGAACGTGATGCTGCCGTCACGGTTGCCGCCAGCATGACCATCGCCGAGTATCTGGTTCCCGGATGGACGGTCGCGATGCGGCACAAGTTCCCCAACGTCGTGGCGTCGGTGAGCTTGCACAATTCCTCGGACGTCTCTGCTCAAGTTCAGGCCGGCCAGGCCGATATCGGATTTGTCGAAGGGCCGGATGTGCCGTCGGCGCTCGCGTCGTGCGAAGTAGCGCGTGATCACCTCGTCGTGGTTGTGCCGCCGGGACACGACTGGGCGAATGGTGTGCCCGTTCCGGTCGAGGAACTCGCACGCACACCGCTGATTCAGCGCGAGTCAGGGTCCGGTACGCGCCTGACGCTCGAGAATGCTGTTCCCGATTGTGTGCCGCCGCTGCTCGAGCTCACCTCGTGTACCGCTGTCAAGGCTGCGGTGGTGGCAGGCAACGCCCCGGCTGTTCTGTCGTCGCTGGCAGTTGCCGCCGACCTGACGGACGGCCGACTGGTCGCGGTCAACGTCGACGGCTTGCGGATGCCGCGTCGACTCCAAGCCGTCTGGGATCCCGATCGCGGATTGCGCGGTGCGGCAAGAGATTTCCTCGACATAGCGCTCGGATCCAACACCGCTGTTCATTCACGCTGACGGCTACGGCCGCTATCGGACGGTGTCGATCCCCGCGAGGATGAGCTCGATGCCTGCCAGAAACTGTTCTCGGTCGTCGTGGTCGCGCAACTGCGCCGTCACCTGATTGAGGAACGGGTACTTCGCAGAGTCGAGTTCTTCCCATCGCGTGGCGACGCCCGCGAGGAAAGCGGACCGATCTGTCTCACGGGGGAGCAGACGGGCGCCCGCGGCGTACTGTCCGGCGAGACCGAGCACGTAGTTCAGGAGCGCGGACGCGCAGTCGAACTGTGCCGATTCGGGAACGCCGAGCGCCTGGAGTTGCTCGCCGAGACTTTCGAAGATCTGCATCACCGCTGATTGCCACGGTTCACGTGAGAGTTGGGTGCCGACCCAGGGGTGGGCGTCGATCGCGTCGAACACGCCGAGGGTGATGGTCCGGATCGCCTCCCGTGGGGCTGCGCCTTCGGTTGCACCGGTTGTCACGCGGGCGATGACGTCGTCGGTCGCCGCGGCGAGCAGTTCGCTCTTGTTGGCAACGTGCCAGTAAATCGCCCCGCTACCTGTTGCCAGGCGTGCGGAGAGCGCGCGAAATGTCAGCGCGGCTTCGCCCTCGTCGTCGAGGATCTCGATCGCAGCCTCGACGATTCGCTCCTTCGAGAGCGCATCCGTACGTCGTTCGGTCCGCTGATTCCTGGTCGCCATGCGAACCATCTTGACATATCTGGAACGCCGTTCCAAGATGTCATTGGAACGACGTTCCAATCGAAGCCTGAAAGGAAACAACATGAGCAACTCGATAACGATCATCGGGGCGGGCCTCGGCGGTCTGACGCTCGCGCGTGTCCTCCACGTTCATGGAATTCCGTCGAAGATCTATGAGGCGGAACTGTCGGCAGAAGCTCGCACGCAGGGCGGCCAACTCGACATCCACGAACACAACGGTCAGGCCGCGCTCGACGCTGCCGGACTCACCGACGAGTTCCGCGCGATCATCCACGCGGGCGGCGCCGCGTCGCGCGTACTCGATCAACGCGCCGCCGTGCTCCTCGACGAACCCGACGACGGCACGGGAGCACGTCCCGAGGTGCTGCGCGGCGACCTCCGTCGAATCCTGATTGATTCCCTTCCGGACTACACGATCGAATGGGGACGCAAAGTCGACACTGTGCGCTCGCTCGGAGATGATCGCCACGAGTTGACCTTCGTCGACGGTTCGACAGTGACCACCGACCTTCTCGTCGGTGCAGACGGTGCCTGGTCGAAGGTCCGGCCGCTGCTCTCCGATGCGAAGCCGGAATACGTCGGCACCACGTTCGTCGAGACCTACCTCTACGACGTCGACGAGAAGCATTCGGCTGCAGCCGAAGCCGTCGGGGACGGGGCGATGTACGCGCCCACACCAGGAAAAGCGATCGCCGCGCATCGAGAGGCGGGAGACATCGTGCACACCTACGTTCAGCTGAACCGTCCGGCGGAGTGGTTTGCCGGTATCGATTTCACCGACGCCGCCGCTGCGACAGCGCGGGTCGCGGCCGAGTTCGACGGTTGGGCACCGGAACTCACGGCGCTGATCACCGATGGCGAAACCGCTCCGATTCCGCGCGCGATCCATGCACTTCCCGACGAGCACCGATGGGATCGCGTGCCTGGGGTGACGCTCCTCGGTGACGCGGCGCACCTGATGGCCCCGTCCGGTGAGGGTGCGAACTTGGCGATGTTCGACGGCGCCGAACTGGGAAAGGCGATCGCCACGCACCCCGACGACATCGAAGGGGCACTCGCCGAGTACGAAGAAGCGATGTTCGTGCGCAGCGCATCCGAGGCCGCGGACTCGCACGTGATCCTTGATCTCTGCCTCGGTGAAGGCACACCGTATTCACTGGTCGATTTCTTCACCGGCGCTGCTTCCATATCCGGATAATGGGCGAATGCCTGTTGATTCCACTCCTTGGTCTGCCGCGATTGTGCACGTGAGCGGTCTCTCGAAGGGCGGCCCGTTGGATCGAAATCACCGGGTGACGTTGCACTTTCATCCGGACCTCCCGTCTGAACGTGGTCTGACATTGGCCTCGATCGCACGTCAAGGCACCTATGTGACCCAGTTCGAGACTCGAACGAGCAACGGCGGACTGACGGCGCATCACGGCGGCGATCGTTGGCGTTGGGAGAGTCGGATATTCGGCGGAGCTTACGACGAGCGAGAGCCCTCGGAACGGCCGAAGTACGGATCGTTGAACTTCTCCGCCGATCCCTACGGGGCATCCCCTCGGTTCGGCTCGTCCTACTTCCGGCTTGCCGAGCACACGCTCGACCGCACCACTTTCTGCTTTCCCGACAGCGTCTTCGAGCCTGATCATTTCGGAACGGCCGAAGCGATGAGCTTGGTCGGCGCCGCACGGGCTGCCGAGCTCGACGATCCGCTCGACCACTACATCGAGGCGCACGTCCACGGCGCCGTCGACATCGGGACGGACGTCGAGGCGCTCGTTCTGGATCCGAGTTACCGGGGCACACGGATCGAAGAGATCGCCCACTCGCTCACGTGCCCGGTGCTGTGGCACGACGGTTACGCGGTCGATGTCGACGAGATAGCCGAACATCCCGAATACCGGGGAGCGGCCGTGATCGACCTTGCCCGAGAAATTGCGCACGGCAGGCGGCTGACGCCTGCCGTCCTGGGGCTCGCACGGGGTGCATCCTTCGATCCGCAGGACGTCAAGAAGGTTTGGCACTACATCGCTCGATTCGGCGGCAGAGCGTAGAACTGGGCATTCGCGTACAGCTGCACGTCGACGACCGCTGGTCCCGGGACCGCACATCGGTCCGAAGGTCGCGGTGAGGAAAGAGTGATTGATACGCAACATCAGGCATGAACTCCCGAAACAACTGCATCCGAAGATAGAAGTCGACCTTGATCCTCGGTCGAAGGGATGCATGAATCGATGGGCGCTCAACTCACCACCACCAGTGTCGACACACTCTGCGCGTACTGCGGGGTGGGCTGTGGTCTTGTCCTCGACATCATCACCGATCCGGAGACGGGACGTCGGAAGGCTGCGAAGTCTTCCGGTCTGAAGACACATCCCACCAACTTCGGGCGTCTGTGCACCAAAGGCACCACGACCGCAGACATGCTCGCAGGCCCGGGGCGCATGGAATCTGCATATCGCCGTCCGCGCCGAGGTGATGCGATCGAAGCGGCGGACATGGCCGCAGTCATCACTGACACCGCCCAGCGCCTGCGGGCAATCATCGACGAGCACGGTCCCGACGCGTTTGCGTTGTACGTGTCCGGGCAGATGTCACTCGAAGCTCAGTACCTGTCGAACAAACTGGCCAAGGGCTTCATCGGGACCAATCAGATCGAATCGAATTCCCGTTTGTGCATGGCGAGTGCCGGCACCGGCTACAAGCAGTCACTCGGGGCCGACGGACCGCCCGGTTCCTATCAGGACTTCGAACACGCCGACGTGTTCTTCGTGACCGGCGCGAACATGGCGGACTGCCATCCGATCCTTTTTCTGCGGATGCAGGAGCGGATCAAGGCAGGCGCGAAGTTGATCGTCGTCGATCCTCGACGCACCGCCACCGCCGACAAGGCGAACTTGTTCCTGCAGATCGCTCCCGGCACCGATCTCGCGCTACTCAACGGACTACTCCACCTGCTCGTCGTAAACGGCCACACAGATCCGGACTTCATCGCCGACTTCACCGAAGGCTGGGAGGTGATGCCCAGTTTCCTCGCGGAGTACACCCCGGAGAAGGTCAGTGAGATCACCGGTATCCCCGAGGCCGACATCCGCACTGCAGCGCAGTGGATCGGTGAGGCCGCCAACTGGATGAGCTGTTGGACAATGGGTTTGAACCAGAGCACCCACGGCACGTGGAACACGAACGCCATCTGCAACCTTCACCTTGCGACCGGTGCGATCTGCAAGCCCGGCAGCGGTCCGTTCTCGTTGACCGGTCAGCCGAACGCCATGGGTGGGCGTGAAATGGGCTACATGGGGCCAGGTTTGCCAGGTCAGCGCGCCGTGATGGTCGACGCCGATCGCGACTTCGTCGAGGAGCGATGGGGGATCCCGCAGGGCTCGCTGCGCACCGACATCGGCGGTGGCACCATCGACATGTTCTCCCGAATGGCGGCGGGCGACATCAAAGCGTGCTGGATCATCTGCACCAATCCCGTTGCGACGGTGGCCAACCGCAAGACCGTCATCGACGGCTTGGAGAAGGCCGACCTCGTCATCACCCAGGATGCTTTCCTGGGCACCGAGACCAACGAATATGCCGATGTTCTGCTGCCTGCTTCGCTGTGGACGGAGTCCGACGGAGTGATGATCAATTCCGAACGCAACCTGACGCTCTTTCAGCAGGCACTGGATCCGGTTGGGCAGGCGCTGCCTGATTGGCAGATTATCGCCCGGATCGCCTGCGAGATGGGGTACGCCGAAGCGTTCACCTACACCTGCGCCGAAGAGGTGTTCGAAGAGATCAAGCAGTTCTGGAATCCGAAGACCGGCTACGACTTACGCGGCGTCACCTACGAGCGCCTCCGCAAGACATCGATCCAGTGGCCATGCCCGCCAGACAGTGATCAGGACCGTCATCCCATCCGATACGTCAATGACGGTGTCAGTCAAAGGCTACTGATCCGCGAGGACGGCAGCACTCCGCGGCTCGCATTTCCCACCGCCACTGGCCGTGCGATGTTCTTCGCACGGCCGCACATGCTTCCCGCCGAAATGCCCGACGACGACTACCCCTTCCTGCTCAACACCGGTCGTCTCGCGCACCAGTGGCACACCATGACCAAGACCGGCAAGGTGGCCAAGTTGAACAAGCTCAACCCAGGTCCCTTCGTCGAGATCCATCCCGACGACGCCGCCAGGCTCGGCATCGTCGACCAGGATGCGATCGAGGTTGCCTCACGCCGAGGTCGCGCTGTGCTTCCGGCTGTTGTCACCGACCGAGTGCGTCCGGGGAACTGCTTTGCCCCATTTCACTGGAACGACGCCTTCGGTGAATATCTGTCCATCAACGCCGTCACCAACGACGCCATCGACCCTGCCTCGCAGCAACCGGAGTTCAAAGCCTGCGCTGTCACGATGACGAAGGTCGCCGTGAACACACCTGAAACAGTGCTCGCCGAGGCGGCGCTGCTGGCTCCCGCGCCAGCTGATCGGGCGTTGTCGCGAACCGATGTCCTCGCGCGCGTCCTCGGTCAAACTGGAACACCTGCAGTGGTATTCGATGCGCTCCAGCAGAGCTACCTGGCCGGCCTTCTCGCTGCGTTGCGTGCGGACGCCGATCGCACTGCCGGGGTACCTACCTTGCCGTCGACGGCACCCTTCGATGCCGAAAAGCGGATGTGGGTCGACGGTGTTCTGGCCGGCCTGTACTCGCGGATCTCACTTCCTGACACCGACGGGCCTGCGTTGTCATCGAGTCCGAGTATTGGATCCGAGCGCGCGCCGATCGTGGTGCTCTGGGCATCGCAGACCGGAAACGCGGAAGAATTCGCTGCTGAGTGCGCCACTCGTCTCGGGGGAATCGGCTTGCCCGTCGTGATGCACGCGATGGACGAATTCCCGGCCGCCGACCTGGCAGCCACCAGAGAGGTCCTGCTGATCACCAGTACCTCCGGTGACGGCGAATCCCCGGACAACGGCAGCGGTTTCTGGGATGCGTTGTCTGCTGACACGGCGCCCCGCATGTCCGAGACACGTTATGCAGTCATCGCTTTCGGCGACTCGAGCTATGCCGACTTCTGTGGACACGGACGAAAGCTCGACGCCCGCCTTGCCGAACTGGGAGCCAGTCGTATCGTCGATCGCGCCGACTGCGAGCCCGATTTCGAGGACACCGCTGCTGGATGGCTGGAGGCGGTCACGGCTGAGCTTCGGAGCTCGGTGGCCGGCGAGACGACCGACGTCCTCGTTGCAAAGAAGAATTCTGGGATAACCGTTGCAGCCGCGCCGATTTCACCGGCGATGTCGCCGCCGCTGCGATACAACAAGAAGGCGCCGCTGACCACAGCCTTGACGCGCAATGTCGTGCTCAACCGTCCGGGTTCTTCCAAAGACGTGCGGCAGTTGGGCTTTCACCTTCCAGGTGACACGGTCAGTTACGAAGCCGGCGACGCTCTCGGAGTCTGGCCCCGAAACAGCTCTCCGTTTGTCGACGAGTGGCTCACCCTTACCGGCCTCGACGGTGACGAGACCGTCGAACTGGGGCAGTACGGGGAAATGACGCTGCGTACCGCGCTCACCGAGCGCTTGGAGATCACTCGAATCTCGACCGACATGATTCGATTCGTGCATCAACGAACCCGCGATTCGGACCTGGCCGAGTTGTTGAAGCCGGAGAATGTCTCCACGTTCAAAGACTGGTCGTGGGGACGACAGTCCGTCGACATTCTCGCGCAGTCGCCCGTTCGTGCCTCGACAGACGAATGGCTCTCGCTGCTCAAACCGATTCAGCCGCGGCTGTATTCGATTTCTTCCAGCCCGAAAGAGAACCCACGCGAAGTGCAGTTGACGGTGTCCGCGGTGCGATACAACGTTGCGGGTGTCCCACGGCGTGGAGTGTGCTCGACTTACCTCGCCGACCACGCTCACGATGACGACATCGGTATCTACGTGCAGAAGTCGACCCACTTCCGGCCACCTTCCGATCCCGAAACCCCGATGATCATGGTCGGTCCGGGGACCGGCATTGCACCGTTCCGTGCCTTCCTGCATGAGCGGCGGGCATTGGGGCACACGGGTCCGAACTGGCTGTTCTTCGGAGAACAGCACGCCGCGACCGACTTCTACTACCGCGAAGAAATCGAAGAATTGCGGAAAGACGGATTCCTCACCGAACTCGACCTCGCGTTTTCCCGGGATCAAGCCGACAAGGTCTACGTGCAGGACCGGATGCGTGAGCGGGGTGCGCTGCTGTGGGAGTGGTTGCAGAAAGGAGCGCACTTCTACGTCTGCGGCGATGCCAACCGGATGGCCAAGGACGTCGACAGTGCCCTCAACGGGGTGGTCGCTCAACACGGAAAACTGGCTCCTCGCAGTGCCGAGGCATACGTGAAGGCTCTTTCGGCGGAGAAGCGCTATGTCCGGGACGTCTACTGACGTCGATCAGACAGCGCCCTTGAACCCGTGCTGACGCCAGGCCTCGTACGTCACGAGGGCGGCAGCGTTGGACAGGTTGAGGGACCGGCGTCCGGGCAGCATCGGGATACGCAGGCGCTCGGTGACGTGTTCGTCCGCCAATACTTCTTCGGACAGTCCGGTGGGTTCGGGTCCGAACAGCAGGACGTCGCCGGGTTGGTAGGCGATATCGGCATACGACGTGGTCGCGTGCGCGGTGAAGGCGAATACGCGAGCGGGGGTGACGGCTTCCCAGGCAGCGGTCAGGTTTTCGTGGACCGTGACAGTCGCCAGGTCGTGGTAGTCCAAGCCTGCGCGCTTGAGCTTCGGCTCCGACAAGTCGAACCCGAGAGGGCCGACCAGGTGGAGTTCGCAACCGGTGCCCGCGACCATGCGGATCGCGTTTCCGGTGTTGGGTGGGATGCGGGGCTCGTGGAACATCACTCGGAACACTCGAGGAACTGTACCGGGCGGCATATCGGTGCCCGCGTCTGCGAGAAGAGCGGTGGAGAAGTGTGGGCGAATTGGTAACAAACCGGCCAGTCCGTGCGAATCTATTTCCGGCACTCTTCGCAGAACGGACATTTTGATGAACCCTCCCGCCGGTTGGAACCCCGACCCCTTCGACCCCACGATCGACCGTTACTGGGACGGTCAGCAGTGGACCGCGCAGACACGGCCCAAGGGCGTCGACGCACCCACTCAGGCTTTCGGCACTCCCACGCAGGTCTTCGGCGCACCCGGATCGGCGGTGCCGGACACTAACGCCGAGGAAGGCAAGACGCGGCGTAAGTGGCCGTGGATCGCCGGCGCGGCAGTCGTGGGGCTGGTTGCCATCGCCGCGGCGACGGGAGCGGGCAAGTCGGAAGAATCGACGACGCCTGCTGCGACCTCTTCGACGACAGCTGCAGCGACGACAACCAAAAGCACGGTCCCGTCGACGACGAAGACCACGACTTCGTCCCTCTTGCCGACGACGACAACGATCGTGCCGCCACCGACGACAACCACCGTGGCAATAGTGCCGCTGGTTCCGCAGGTCCCGGAGACCACGACTACGCCGTATGTTCCGCCCGCTCCGGCGTACACACCGCCGAAGACAACAGAACCGGCGTACGTTCCGCCGCCGGCCAAGGTGCCCGACGCGGGGGTGTATTACGCCAACTGTGCAGCCGTGCGAGCGGCCGGTGCTGCCCCGATCTACCGCGGCGATCCCGGCTATTCGTCCAAGCTTGATCGTGACGGTGACGGCGTGGCCTGCGAGACCTAGGCGATCGAACCGGTGTCGGTGCGGCGGGGCAGTATGGACGGCATGCTCCCCGAAGAATCCGACGATATCGTCGGCGAAGACTATTCAGACGCGCGGCTGGCCGGGCAGAAGTGGCGTCAGCGCACTTTCACCAACTGCAATTTCCGAGACGCCGACCTCACCGGACTCACGACGGAGTCGGTGGTGTTCACGGATTGTGATTTCACCGGCACCGATCTGGGGGAGTCCGTGCACACGGGAACTGCGTTCCGCTCGTGCAATTTTGCCCGGACCAGCCTGTGGCACAGCACGTTCCGAAACTGCAGTCTGCTCGGGTCGACGTTCGACGGTTGCCGCATCCGGCCGTTGACGCTCGACGAAGTCGACTTCTCGTTGACCTCACTCGGCGGGGCGGACCTGAGAAAGATCGACTTCACCTCATGCCGCTTCCGTGAAGCGAACCTGGTTCGGGCCGACATGCGGGGCGCGGTGCTGGCGTCGGCGGATCTGTCCGGTGCTCGTACGGGTGGACTCAAACTCGAAGGTGCAGACCTGCGCGGTGCACGGATCGATCCGAGCCTGTGGACGTCCGCGTCCGTCGGAAACGCGCAGATCGAGTTGATGCAGGCGGTGGCGTACGCGTCGGCGCACGGTCTTGTCGTCGACATGAAGTAGCAGCGCCTAGCTCTCCAAGCGCTCCTCGAGGCGCACCGTCACCAGCTCGCCGGTCTCCTTGCCGATGGCTTTGCGAAGATCGGCTTTGACCGGCAGCTTGTGGTTACCGTCTCCCAACGCCATGAACGAACTCTGGAACGGATGTCCGTCGATCGTCCCGCGTACCTTGACCAGGCCGCGGGTGCCGAAGAACTCGGCGGACTCCGGCCAGATCACATAAGTCCACCCGCCCTTGGCGTCGCTCTTCTGCAGGGTGGCCGTGAATTCCTTGTCCAGCAACATGATGTCGGTCCTTTCGAACTCGTCCCAGTCGATCAGCGGATGAATTCCCGTGCGAGCAGATCCATCAGCAGTCCGTCCTTCCACACACCATGGCGATCTCGCGAATACTCGCGCATCACCCCGACGTCTTTGAACCCCACCGATCGGTAGCACGCGACGGCGACGGAGTTGTCGACTTCCGGGTCGATGACCAGACGGTGGAATGCGAGGTCGTCGATCAGGTGGGCACACAGCACCCGTATCGATTCGCGACCGAACCCTCGGCCGTGGAAGTCGGGATCGAGGAACAAGTCGAGCCCGGCGTGGCGGAAGTCAGGATTGTCTTCCGCTTCGTACCACTGGATGAAGCCGATCAGGTGGTCGCCGTGGAAGATGCTGTAGTGCGTGGTGCCGGCTTCCGGCGCCGTAGGCCAGTCGTCGTCGGGATTTTGCCACCACTGCACGACGTCCGGGTGCAGGTGAATTGCCCGCAGACGGGCGTGATGATCGGGCGCGACGGGGGAGAGGAGCACCCTCGGGCCGCGTAGTTCCGGAGCCGTTGTCACTCATCGACCCTAACCTGGAACAATGGTCGCCGTGACTGCAACGATCCTCGACGGCAAAGCTACCCGCGACGAAATCTTCGAAGACCTGAAGGTGCGGGTGAGCGCTCTGAAGGCAGAGGGCATCACACCCGGCTTGGGCACCATCCTGGTGGGCGACGACCCCGGATCCGCGGCTTACGTGCGCGGCAAGCACAACGACTGCGCCAAGGTCGGTATCAATTCTTTGCGACGCGACCTGCCTGCCGACATCACGCAGGAGCAGCTCAACGCGACGATCGACGAGCTCAATGCCAATCCCGAGTGCACCGGCTACATCGTGCAGTTGCCGCTTCCCAAGCACCTTGACGAGAACGCAGCCCTCGAGCGCATCGACCCCGACAAGGACGCCGACGGCTTGCACCCGGTCAACCTCGGTCGACTGGTGTTGGGCAAGGAAGCCCCGCTGCCGTGCACCCCGCGTGGAATCCTGCATCTCCTGCGCCGCTACGAGGTCCCTATTGCAGGCGCACACGTGGTGGTAGTCGGACGAGGCGTCACAGTCGGTCGCCCGATCGGATTGCTGCTGACGCGTCGTAGCGAGAACGCGACGGTCACGCTCTGCCACACCGGTACCCGCGATCTCGCGGCCGAGGTTCGCCGCGCCGACATCATCGTCGCTGCCGCTGGCGTTCCCGGCCTCATCACCGCAGACATGGTCAAGCCTGGAGCGGCGGTCCT
Organism: Rhodococcus sp. IEGM 1302; assembly: GCF_030056935.1. Taxonomy (NCBI): domain Bacteria; kingdom Bacillati; phylum Actinomycetota; class Actinomycetes; order Mycobacteriales; family Nocardiaceae; genus Rhodococcus; species Rhodococcus sp. IEGM 1302. Next base: position 140,368 of record NZ_JASHKY010000012.1, read on the forward strand.
CGACGTCGGCGTCAGTCGCACCGACGACGGCCTGCGCGGCGACGTCGCAGCCGACGTCAGCGAGGTCGCCGGCTTCGTCTCACCCAACCCCGGTGGTGTCGGACCGCTGACCCGCGCGTTCCTGATCACCAACGTGGTCGAACGCGCCGAGCGGGTTCTGGCCGAGGCCTGAGTCCGATGTCCTCACTGGTCGGCCTCGCGAAGAAGAATCTGCCCATGCTCGCGGTCCTCGCCGTGATCGCGGCAGCGGTTGTTCTCGTGCTGGCCGACCGGTGGCGCCGCGGCGCCCTCGTCTTCGGTGTTGCCGTCATCATCGGAGCTGCCGCTCGGTGGTTCGTTCCCGAGAACCGTGTGGGGTTGCTCGCGGTGCGTGGAAGGGTCTTCGACACTGCGGCGATGGGCGTTATGGGTGTGCTGATCGCGACGCTCGCCCTGACCATCGATCCGCTCGGTACCGACTGAGAAGATCAGCCCCCGTAGAACGAGCGAATATCGATATCACTCAAAGGGATCCACTCCGGTGAATGTGCGGATGTCGACTTCTTTCCAGCCTTGACCGGTGCACTCCGTAACGTCACCGCAAGTGCAGGTTCCTCGTCGATTCGCCCGGCGAGGGCGTAGATTGCGGCGAGATGGTGAACGCACGGCGAGCGTCTACCTGAGCAGTCGCAGCTGGCAGTGCACTCCGAAAGATCAACGGCTACTGCGATATTTCGAGCCTGCAGTTCGGTGACGATGCTGTCCGGCAGTTCGCCGGTGGATACGGATCTGTTCGCCTTTCCAGCCGAACGGAGAAGGCTCTTCACTGCAGCGATCTCGGATTTGGTCCAGAGCGGGACACCAATCGTCACTGACGAAGTTTTTGCCTTGGTGCTCACCTCGGCGACGACGGTCCCCGACGAGACGACGGTGAACTCCACGGAACCGTTGCGTGCCAGGGTGCGAGCCGTCGGCAGGGACGGGTTCGGACCGGACGCCGCGGTCCGCTCCACCGTGCGCAGCCACGCTCGACCCCAAGCGGTGACGCCGAATTCGTTGGCCATCAGATGATCACCGCGCCGTCGAGTTCGAGAAGTTCACGCAGTTCGGTGTCGGGGAGATCGGCCAGCGCGGCCTCGACGTTCCCGGAGACAGCATCGGCCACAACTCGTTTGGACTCGTGCATCGCTGCTATGTGATCCTCCACGGTACCGCCCGTCACCAAGGTGTGGACGTTGACGGTGCGTTTCTGGCCGATGCGGTGTGCCCGGTCGGTTGCTTGATCCTCGACGGCTGGGTTCCACCACCGGTCGTAGTGCACGACATGACTTGCGCGCGTGAGGTTGAGGCCGAAGCCGGCGGCGCGCAAGCTCAGAATCAGAACCGGTGGTGAATCCGTCTCGTTCTGGAACGCGTCGACCATCGCGTCTCGTTTGTCGGTGTTCAGGCCGCCGTGGAGGAAAGGCACGGCGCCGATTCCCAGTTCGGCTCCCAGGTGTCGCGAGAGCATCTCGCCCATCGTCCGGTACTGCGTGAATATCAGCGCGCGATCGCCGTCGTCGACGATCTCGGCGATCATTTCCGTTGCGCGGTCGAGCTTTCCGGATCTTCCGTAGAGGTCGTCCGTATCGCCGGTGACCTGCGCCGGGTGATTGCATACCTGCTTGAGAGTGGTCAGAAGCGCAAGGATGTTGCCACGCCGGGCGATTCCCGTGCCCAATCCGGAGTCGAACGCATCGGCAACTGCCGACCGGTAGATGCGCGCCTGTTCCGACGTCAGAGTGCACGAGACCGTGGAGAACTGTTTGGGCGGAAGATCCTTGGCCACTATGTCTTTGGTTCTGCGCAGAATGAAAGGATCGATCACCGCGGCAAGTCTGGTCGCCGCGGTGGCCGATCGACCGGATTCGATCGGGACGGCAAAGCGTTGACGAAACCGTGCGCGAGTTCCGAGGACGTCGGGGTTGGCGACGCGAAAGAGTGACCACAATTCTTCGAGGCGGTTCTCCACCGGCGTGCCGGTCATCGCTACCTTGACGTCCGCCGACAACTGCATTGCTGCTTTCGCGGCGAGGGAAGCGGGGTTCTTGATCTGTTGCGCCTCGTCGAAGACCACTGAACTCCAATGGACCGGGGCCAATTGGGCTGCGTCGGAACGCAAGACGCTGTAGCTGGTCAGAACCGTAGTGCCGGCGGGGATACGAGTGGGAAGTGCACGGGCGGCCCCGTGATGAACGTGCAGTGGCAGATGCGGAGCGAATCGCTCGATCTCGCGGCGCCAGTTTCCTATCACCGAGGTGGGACACACAACCAGATGCGGACCGTCGCCGGCGCGGATCGCGATCATCGAAATCGCTTGCAGTGTCTTACCCAAACCCATCTCGTCGGCCAAGATCCCACCACCCGAACCCGACAGAGCCGTCAGCCAGGCAACTCCCTGCATTTGATACGGGCGAAGAGTCGCCTGAATCTTTGCTCGGCGAAGGCTGTCCACGGCTGTACGCGCATCCGTGAACAACCGCACCGTGGACTCGGCGCTTCGGATCTTCGTGTCGTCGCGCTCGATAGCGGCATGCGCTGCGGTCGGAATGTCATGTGCGCCGGTGTCGATGACGCGCTTCCACGCGAGCAGCGACGATCCGAGGTCGCCGCGACCAGCATCGAGGTTGTGGAACGCGTCGATCGCGGTGGTGAGGTCGAGCAGTTGCGCTCCGACGTCGGTTGCTGTGATCGACTCGTCGACCGGGATCGCAAGCCTGCACACGCCCGGCGACCCGGTCGGCATCCCCAGTGCCGACAGCCGCGCTGCCGGGTCTGCGTCACCCCAGAACGCGAAGGACATGTGCTCGGGAATGTACGTAGCCTGCAGGCGCGTCGAGCATGGCTGATTCACGTTCGCCGATGCTAGCCGCGCCGGCTCACGTTCGCCAATGAGAATGTCGGGAAAACCCGCAGATCAGCTGTGGTTTTCCCGACATTGACGAATCCTGAAAACGTGGCTCTGTGCCGAATCAGCGAGCCGTACGTGCGAACTCCATCGTTCGGCGAAGCAGTCCGGCGACGGCGTCCGCCTCCGTCAGGAAGCCGTCGTGGCCGTCCTTGGACTTGAGAATCTCGAGGCCGCTGCACGTGGAAATTCCGTCGGCGATCTCCTCCTGCAAGCGAAGGGGATACAGCCGATCCGAGTCGACGCCGCCCACCACGACCGGTGCCGTGATCGATGCCAACGCCGCCGCAACACCGCCGCGTCCACGACCGATGTCGTGCCGGTTCATGGCCTCGGTCAGGAGGACGTACGTGCTCGGGTCGAAGCGGTCGACCAGCTTGTCTGCCTGATGTTCCAGGTAACTCTGTACGGCGTATCGTCCACCGTTCCAAGGATTTTCGTCGTTCTGAGCGGAGTTCTCGAAGCGCGCGTCCAGTTCGGACTCGGTGCGGTACGTCAGGTGCGCGATGCGACGGGCGATGCCGAGTCCGGTGCGAGGTGCCCGCCCCGTTCCGTGGTAGTCACCGCCCTGCCAATCCGGATCGGAGACGATGGCAGCGATCTGCGTCGTCTGGGTGCCGATCTGATCTGCAGTGGCCCGTGAACCGGTTGCGAGAACCAACGCGGAGCGAATGCCGTCCGGGTAGGTAACTGCCCATTCGAGGGTGCGCATGCCCCCCATGGATCCGCCGACTACCGAGGCCAACTGGTCGATCCCGAGGAGATCGACGAGCTTCTTCTCCGCCGCGATCTGATCCCGGATGGAGATCTCCGGGAACCTGCTGCCCCACGGCTTGCCGTCGTCGGCCGGCGAACTGGGACCGGTCGTGCCGCGACAACCACCGAGGACATTGGTTGCGATGACGCACCATTCGCCGGTGTCGATCGGTTCGCCGGGGCCGACCATCCCGTTCCACCAGCCGGGGGAGGGCTGATTCGCGGAGATCGGTCCGGTGACGTGTGAGTCTCCGGTCAGTGCGTGCTCGACGAGTACGACGTTGTCGCGGTTCGGGGAAAGCTCACCCCACCGCTGAACGGCGAGCGAAACCGATGGGAGCACCGCGCCGCTCTCGAGTTCCAAGGCACCGATGTCGACGAACCCCACCTGGCCGTCGGGTGGGGGCAGGAGGTCGATCCTGGGCTCCAATTCGTTCACGGTCACGAGTTTGCCACCGCTGCCAGGCCGACGGTGAGATCGGCGAGGATGTCGTCGATTCCTTCGATGCCGACCGCGAGGCGGACGAGCCCGGGTGTGACACCGGAGGCGAGCTGCTCTTCGGGGGTGAGCTGCGAGTGTGTCGTCGACGCGGGGTGGATGACGAGTGAGCGAACGTCACCGATGTTGGCGACGTGGCTGTGCAGCGTCAGGGCGTTGACGAATGTCTTGCCCGCATCGATACCGCCGGGCAGCTCGAAGGTGACGATGGCGCCGGTTCCCTTGGGCGTCAGCTGCTTTCCACGTTCGAACCATGGCGAGGAGGGAAGTCCCGCGTAGGAAACGGAGGCCACCTCGACGTGACCGTCGAGGAATTCGGCGACCTTCTGTGCATTGGATACGTGGCGCTCGATGCGCAGGCTCAAGGTTTCGATACCCTGCGCGATGAGGAACGCGTTGAACGGCGCCACGGCGGAACCGAGATCGCGCAGCAGTTGGACGCGGGCCTTGAGTGCGAACGCCGGCGCGCCGAGGTCCGCGAAGGTGACGCCGTGGTAGCTGGGATCAGGCGTCGTGAAGTTCGTGTGGCGACCCTGCGTCCAGTCGAAAGTGCCACCGTCGACGATGACGCCGGCGATCGCGGTGCCGTGTCCACCAAGGTATTTGGTGGCGGAGTGAACGACGATGTCGGCGCCGTGTTCGAGTGGGCGAAGCAGGTACGGCGTCGCGACTGTGTTGTCCACGATCAACGGAAGACCGTTCTCGTGGGCCAGTGACGAGATACCGGGTAGGTCGAGGATGTGGTTCTTCGGATTGGCGATCGTTTCGCCGTAGAACGCCTTCGTGTTCGGGCGAATGGCTTCGCGCCACTGCTCGAGATTGTCGGGATCCTCGACGAACGTGACTTCGATGCCCAGCTTACGAAGGGTGTAATGCAGGAGGTTGTACGTGCCGCCGTACAGGTACGGGCTGGAGACGATGTGGTCGCCGGCCTCGGCGATGTTGAGGATCGCGATGGTCTCGGCGGCCTGACCCGAGGAGAGGAGGAGTGCGGCGACTCCGCCTTCGAGGGCAGCGATGCGCTGCTCGACGGCGTCTTGTGTGGGATTCATGATCCGCGTGTAGATGTTGCCCGGCTCGGCGAGGCCGAACAGTGCAGCAGCGTGATCGGTGCTGTCGAAGACGTAGCTGGTGGTCTGGTAGATCGGCAGAGCGCGCGCATTTGTGGCGGTGTCCGCTGTTTGTCCGGCGTGCACCTGCTTGGTCTCGAACGACCAGTTGGCGGTCGGATCCGAAGTTGCTGCGGCGTCGGCTGTGTTGTCGGTCATGATCTGTTCACTCCAGTGGTCTGACGGATAGATGTCGGACGGGGGCGAATGATCGCCGCCCCGTGCTGGGGTCTATCTACAAGTGCGACACATACTGAAATACCTCCGTGGGGCTCGGCCCGGTCTGGGGTCCGTCCCTGTCGGACCCGCGCTTGTCACCCGAATTGCGGTGGAACTGCGCGAGCAGATCCACGTCGGGAAACCTGGTCATCACCCGGGGCACCCCACCGCGGTTGGAGGGTTGCCGTCCAGCGAGCCGGGGCTTGACGCTGGCACTCATGACCAAGTCGGATTCTACCGGGAAGTGAGCGCAGTCCTGACACGGGGCGAAATGTGAGCCGCAACCGCACGCGAGGCAGGGCGACGCAGCCCACTAGCAGGCAAAAGTTACTCGCGAGTAGAGACCGATGAGTGGACCTGCCGGTTGCGGCCTCACGGGTTAGCAGTACGCTTGTCTTGTTTGGGACTCATCTCCCGAGATCAGTCCACACCGTCTAGGTTTGATAATCGAACCGTTCGCGGACCCACTCACAAAGTGTGACCGCAACCGTGTAACCAGGGAAACTTCCTAGGAGGACGCGAAGCACCCATGTCCAAAATCAAGGTTGAGGGCACCGTCGTCGAACTCGACGGCGATGAGATGACGCGCATTATCTGGCAGTTCATCAAAGACAAGTTGATCCATCCGTATCTCGATGTGAACCTCGAGTACTACGACCTCGGTATCGAGTACCGCGACGAGACCGACGACCAGGTCACCATCGACGCAGCGCACGCGATCCAGAAGCACGGCGTCGGCGTCAAATGCGCCACGATCACGCCGGACGAGGCACGTGTCGAGGAATTCGGTCTCAAGAAGATGTGGCGTTCCCCGAACGGAACGATCCGCAACATTCTCGGCGGCACGATCTTCCGCGCACCGATCATCATCTCCAACGTTCCGCGACTCGTTCCGGGCTGGACCAAGCCGATCATCATCGGCCGTCACGCATTCGGCGACCAGTACCGCGCCACAGACTTCAAGGTCCCCGGCCCCGGCAAGGTGATGATCACCTACACGCCTGAGGACGGCAGCGCACCGATCGAGCACGAACTGGTCAACTTCCCCGAAGAGGGCGGCGTCGTCCAGGGGCAGTACAACTTCACCACGTCCATCCGTGACTTCGCTCGCGCGTCGCTCACCTACGGACTGCAGCAGAACTACCCGGTGTACCTGTCCACCAAGAACACCATTCTCAAGGCGTACGACGGTGCCTTCAAGGACATCTTCCAGCACGTCTACGAGACCGAGTTCAAGGCTGAGTTCGATGCTGCAGGTCTGACCTACGAGCACCGCCTCATCGACGACATGGTCGCTTCCGCACTCAAGTGGGAGGGCGGATACGTCTGGGCATGCAAGAACTACGACGGCGACGTCCAGTCCGACACCGTGGCCCAGGGCTTCGGTTCGCTCGGCCTCATGACGTCGGTTCTGCTGACACCGGACGGAAAGACCTGTGAGGCAGAGGCTGCTCACGGCACCGTGACGCGTCACTACCGTCAGCACCAGCAGGGCAAGCCCACCTCGACCAACCCGATCGCGTCCATCTTCGCGTGGACCCGCGGGCTCGAGCATCGTGGCAAGCTCGACAGCACCCCTGAGGTCATCGGCTTCGCGCAGGCGCTCGAAGACGTTGTCATCAAGACCGTCGAAAGCGGCCAGATGACCAAGGACCTCTCGATGCTGGTCGGCGGCGATCAGGGCTACCTGACCACCGAGGAGTTCCTCGGCGCGCTCGACGTGAACCTGCAGAAGGCCATGGCCGCGAAGTAGATTCACCGCTTCACCTGTCAAATGGGACGTCTGGGAAACCGGGCGTCCCATTTGTGTTCGCGGTCTCAAGTGAGTGAACTCACCCGCTCTCACTTGGAAGTTCAACCAGGTGTGAGACCACAATTGATCAGTGACTTCGTCTACCCTCTCCCTTTCTGACACCTCGACACCCGGGGTTCGTTCCGCCAGAGGTCCGGCGATGCTCGCTCTTGCCCTCGGCGGTTTCGGTATCGGCACCACCGAGTTCGTCGCCATGGGATTGCTCCCGGAAATGGCAACCGGGCTCGGTGTCTCGGAACCCATCGCGGGCCACGTGATCTCGGCATACGCGCTCGGGGTTGTCGTCGGTGCTCCACTGATCGCTGCACTCACCGCACGGGTTCCGCGCCGCACCCTGTTGATCGCACTCATGGTCGCGTTCACCGTCGGCAATGCCGCTTCGGTTTTCGCGCCCTCGTACACGACGCTGATGATGGCCCGCTTCGTCGCCGGATTGCCGCACGGCGCCTACTTCGGAGTCGCCGCACTGGTCGCAGCTCACCTGGCCGAACCGGGAAAACGCGCGAAGGCCGTCGCGATGGTGATGATGGGTCTTTCCGTGGCCAACGTGATCGGTGTGCCGGTCGCGGCCTGGATCGGCCAGGCACTCGGCTGGCGCAGCGCCTTTGCCTTGGTTGCGGTGATCGGAGTGGCAACGGTTGCTTCGCTGTTCGTCTGGATTCCGCGGTTGGACGGTATGCCGGTGACGAATCCGATCACCGAACTCGGGGCACTGGGCCGCGTTCAGGTGTGGATGACCTTGATCGTGGGCATGGTCGGATTCGGCGGGATGTTTGCCGTCTACACCTACATCAGTACGACTCTCACCGACGTGTCCGGGCTTGGCGCTTCGTTCATTCCCCTCGCACTCATGCTGTACGGACTGGGCATGGTGGCCGGCAACTTCGTCGGTGGATACCTCGCGGATCGCGCACTGATGAAGGGCTTGTTCCTGTCGATGGGATCCCTCGTTGTGATCCTCGCGGTCTTCGTGATGGCCGTGCGCAATCCGTACACGGCACTGATCTTCGTCTTCCTCATCGGGCTCGCCGGGTCGTCGATGGTGCCTGGCCTCCAGACACGGTTGATGGATGTCGCCGAGGATGCTCAGACCTTGGCCGCGTCTCTCAATCACGCCGCACTCAACATCGCCAACGCCTTCGGAGCGTGGATCGGCGGCGTCGTCATCGCAGCCGGTTACGGGTACACCGCGCCGGCAGCGGTGGGGTCGTTGCTGGCCGTCGCGGGTCTCGTCGTGCTGGCGGTAGCGGTGATTTTGCAGCGTAGGGCCGCGCGCTGACCTGGGCGCCCATCCGCGTCGGTGGAATCGGCTACGGTGCTTGCCGTGCCACAAACTGCTGACTCCCACATTCTTGCGCCCCACACCATCACGTCCGTGAACGTCAACGGCGTTCGAGCAGCTGCCCGCAAGGGCATGCTCGACTGGCTGGAGAAGACGTCGGCGGATTTCATCTGCCTTCAGGAAACGCGTGCGTCGGACGATCAGCTTCGCGAGACTCTCGAACCAGCGCTCGGCAACGGATGGTTCCTCGTCTCCGCCGAGCCGTCCGCGAAGGGACGCAACGGAGTCGCGGTGCTCTCACGCACGGAACCTGACGCGGTGCGGATCGGTCACGGGGACGACGAGTTTCTCGACGCCGGTCGATACATCGAAGCCGACTTCGCCGATCTGACCGTCGCGAGCCTGTACCTGCCCTCCGGTGAGGCGCTCACGCCGAAGCAGGAGGAGAAGGAGCGGTTCATGGCGTCCTTCGCAGTTCACCTCGCTACCACCGCTGCGGCGGCCGAGGCTGCCGATCGTCACGTGGTGGTCAGCGGCGATTGGAACATCGCGCACACCGAACTCGACCTCAAGAACTGGAAGACCAACAAGAAGTCTTCGGGATTCCTCCCCGAGGAGCGCGCCTGGATGGATCTGCTGTTCGCCGAAGATTCCGCGTGGGTGGACGTCTTCCGCGCCCTCCATCCGGGTGTCGACGGCCCGTACTCGTGGTGGTCGTACCGCGGAAAGGCATTCGACAACGATTCGGGTTGGCGTATCGATTACCAGGTTGCCACTCGCGGATACGCCGAGCGGGCCAAGGTCGCGCTCGTGGAACGCGCTGAGTCCTACGACCTCCGTTGGTCGGATCATGCGCCTGTCACCGTCTCGTACCGATAGAGACGCGTATGTCTGAAGGTCTGAAAATGCCGAGCGCAAAGACGCGCAACGCCATCATCACCGTCGTGGTGGCGGTGGTTGCGCTCGTGCTGGCGGTCACCCTTTCTTCACGTGACTCCGACAGTTCGGCGTCGTCGGTGACGAAGTCCTCGAGTGCCCAGTCCTCGAGTGTTCAAGCCAAGCCTGGCGCCACCACCAAGGCTGCGCCGTCGAGTTCCGTGCCCTCGAGCTCCGCTGTCAAGACAACGCAGCAGACGAACAGCGATGCGCCGGCGCGAGTGCTCGCCACGCTGGTGGAGATCGACGCCGGGAGGTGGCCGGATTCCGCCAATGCGCCGGGCACCAAGGGCGGCATCACCTTCCGCAACAGCGAAGGACGTCTACCCGCTGTCGGTGCCGGTGGCGGACGTGTCGTCTATCAGGAATGGGACGTGAACCCGAAGAAGAACGGCCAAGGACGCGACGCCGAGCGAATCGTCACCGGCAACGACGGTTCGGCGTGGTACACCCTCGATCACTACGACACGTTTGTGAGGATTCGCTGATGTCCGATTCGTCTACGGTCAGCGTGGCGCAGTGGCTGGATCCGTCTTCGGATGTGGCTTCGGTGGCGCTGCAGAGCGACCCGGCCGTTGCAGATGATCTTGCACGTCAACTCCGTGCCGAGAATTTTGTCGTTCGGGTGGTTCGCGGAGAGAACATGCGGACAACGGCGCAGGTCTTCGACGAGTTTGCGGCAGCCTTCCAGTTTCCGTCCCACTTCGGGCGAAATAAAGACGCTTTCGACGACGTCATGCGCGATCTCGACGACGTCCTCGGACTCGGCGCCGGATATGTAGTTGTGGTCCGAGGCGCGGGTTCTCTACTGTCCGAGCAACAGGATCAGTTGGAGTGGTTCTGCGAAACGATGGACTTCTACGCCGAAGAATGGGAACCCGTCGTTTTCCGGACCGTCTACCAGTTCGGTGCGGAGGACCTCACCGCCCACGGTGAAGACCTCGTCGAACTCGACTACCCGGGCACCACGCCACTGCACTGATTTCCACTCGTGAAAAGATCGGAACCATGTCGACCCCTGCAGAACAGAAGCCCACCGCAAAGCCTCGCGTGCTTTCCGGAATCCAGCCGACGTCGGATTCTTTCCACCTCGGCAACTACCTGGGTGCGCTGCAGCAGTGGGTTCCGTTGCAGGACGATTTCGACGCTTTCTACTTCATTCCGGATCTTCACGCCATCACGGTGACGCAGGACCCGAAGGAATTGCGTCGTCGCACCAAGGTTGCGGTGGCTCAGCTCCTTGCGGTGGGGATCGATCCGGATCGGGCGACGCTGTTCGTACAGAGTCAGGTTCCCGAGCACGCACAGTTGGCGTGGGTCCTGAACTGCATCACCGGTTTCGGTGAAGCCAGCCGTATGACGCAGTTCAAGGACAAGTCCGCCAAGCAAGGCAGCGACAACGCCAGTGTCGGCTTGTTCACGTATCCGGTTCTGATGGCCGCGGACATCCTTCTGTACCGCCCGCAGCGAGTTCCGGTGGGTGAGGATCAGCGTCAGCACCTCGAACTCGCACGCGATCTGGCCGGACGGTTCAACACCCGCTACGGCAAGGCGTTCGTCGTTCCCGAGCCGCAGATCATCAAGGGCACGGCAAAGATCTACGACCTGCAGGATCCGACCGCGAAGATGAGCAAGTCCGCTGCCAGTGCGGCCGGACTGATCAATCTGCTCGACGATCCGAAGGTGTCGGCGAAGAAGATCAAGTCGGCCGTCACCGACAACGAGCGCGAGATTCGTTTCGACCCGCAGGCCAAGCCGGGCGTCAGCAACCTGCTCACCATTCAGTCGGCTCTCTCGGGAGTACCGATCGAGACTCTGGTGGCCGGTTACGAGGGCAAGGGGTACGGCGACCTCAAGACCGATACCGCTGACGTGCTGACCGAGTTCGTCACCCCACTCAAGGCGAAGGTCGACGGTTACCTTGCCGACGAGGCAGAGCTGGATCGCATCATCGCGGCTGGAGCGCACCGCGCCCGTGAGGTGTCTTCACGCACTCTCGCCGCTGTCTATGACAAGGTCGGATTCCTGGCACCGAAGGGCTGACTTACGCGAATTCGGACTCACGACGCCTGACCGAACATGAGGGGGACGGCAATGGCTGACACGGACGACGACGCACCGAGCTTTCTCGAGAAGCAACGGGCAGCGCGACCCTGGCTCGATCATCTGGTTCGCGCGGCCGGACGGTTTCAAGAGCAAAAAGGCGACTATTACGCTGCTGGTATCACGTACTTCAGCGTTCTCGCGTTGATTCCGATCATGATGGTCGCGTTTGCAGTGGCCGGTTTCGTATTGGCCGGGCATCCCGAGTACCTGGAGTCGATTCAGGAGCAGATCACCAAGAGCATTCCGGGCAGCTTGGGTGACACCATCAACACGCTGATCGATTCGGCCATCGACTCGCGCGCGAGCGTCGGAATCTTCGGTCTCCTGGGTGCCGCGTACGCGGGTCTCGGTTGGATGGCAAACGTTCGCGACGCGCTGACGGCGATGTGGGAGAGCAAGCGCGAGCCGAAGGGTTTCGTACGTACCAAACTTGGTGACGCGGGGGCCCTCGTCGGTCTGGCTCTCGCCATGGTCGTCTCACTGGGAATGTCGGCGCTGAGCAGTGGGCCGGTTGCGACTCAGATCGTGAAATGGCTCAACCTCGAGAACATCACCGGTGTCGGCGTGGGGCTCAGAGTCATTTCACTGTTGCTCTCACTCCTGGCGACGTGGGCGGTGTTCCTGTGGGTGATCGCCCGGCTGCCGCGCGAGCCTGTCACGCTGCGTAGCGCTGCGCAGGCAGCGCTTATCGCCGCAGTTGTGTTCGAGATCTTCAAGCAGGTGGGTGCGATCTACCTCGCTGCCGTCACCAACGGACCAGCGGGCGTGGCATTCGGTCCGATCATCGGTTTGCTCGTGTTCGTGTTCACGGCGTCACGGATGCTGCTGTTCTGCACGGCGTGGGCGGCGACGACCAAGGAAAGTATGGCCCTGGCGTTCGTTCCGCCGCCGGATCCCGCCGTGATCTCGCCGCGAATCGTTGTCAGTGACGGTGCTTCACCGTCTCGCGTGGCTGCGCTGATCGCCACGGGTGCGGTTGCCGGCCTGGGTCTTTCGGGCTTCATGCGTCGTCGGCCGCGCTAGCGCCTCCGACGGTTGAGGGCAACGGCTCCCGCCACCAGCGCGATCACCACTACTCCGCCGACCGCACCGATGAGTATGCGGTCAGTGGTGTCGGATTCGGCGTCGGTAGCGGTGGGTGCAGCCGAGATCGAGCCTGGTGCAGCGGCAGACGGTGTGCGAGTGACCTCGGGCGAGGCATCGTCGGTGGATCGGTCCGTCAACGAGCCGACGGTTGTGCTCGCGGGGAGTGCATATCCGTAGTCGAGTAGACGGGCAGCTTGTTCCCACGGACGGATCGGCTTGGCTTCGCCGCCCATCAATGTCACCAGTAGTTTCCGGCCGTTACGCTCCGCGCCACCCACATACGTGTGGCGGGCGTCGTCGGTGAAGCCGGTCTTGCCGCCCAATGCGCCGTCGTAGTTGTAGAGCAGCTGATTGTCGTTGGCGAGAGTGAATCCGGGGCGGTCCTGATCGTCGGGAATCGTCGGATCCTTGGGGAAGCCGGGAAATTCGACGGTCTCGGTATGGATCAGACCGGCAAACGTCGGATTCTGCAGGGCGGTATGGAAAATCACGGCCAGGTCGTACGGCGAGCTGCTCATCCCCGGGCCGTCGAGTCCGGATGGAGTTGCCGTGCGAGTGTCGAGGGCGCCGAGTTCGGCCGCGAGCGCGTTCATTTTCGACACGGCTGCAGCGTCACCGCCGAGTTGGCGGGCAAGAGCATGCGCGGCATCGTTTCCCGACGCCATGACCAGACCCTGCATCAGTTGCCGGTTGGTGTACTTGCCGCCCTTGCCGATGCCGACAGCGCTACCTTCAGCGTCCGCGTCTTCGGCCGTTGCGGTGATTTCGGTGTCGAGATCGAGTTCGTCGAGCGCGACAAGAGCCAAGAGCATCTTGATGGTGCTGGCGGGGCGGTAGCGACCGTGCGGATCTTTGGCGGCGAGGACCTCGCCGGTTTCGGCGTCCGCGAGTACCCATCCTGATGCCGCGATGTCGGCCGGGAGCGGGGGAGCGCCGTCAGGGAGCACAACACCGCACTCGCCGAGCTTGTCTCCACCGACGGGGCTTTCCGGAATCGGGACAGCAGTCGGGGCTGTGGATCCGGGCGCGGGTGCTTCGGAGAGATCGATCGCCGGTGCCGGGCTACTCGTGAACGGGCAGCTGTCGGTGTTGGGTGTTGTGAACGGCGCTTCGGTGGTGGTGGTGGGCGGCGGCGGGGCCGGTTGGGCGCCGGCCACTCCCGAGGTCCCGACGACACCGGTAAACGCAATGCTCCCTGAGAGCACTGTTCCGGCAACTGCCACTGCACACTTTCGACGCCACATCATCGATATACGAGGGTATGCGAACGTGAGGGAACGTCCGAATCGCCACGCAAGCAGAGGGATCGAAAACAGGCGATTCGGTTTGTACATCGGTCATAGTGGACGATCGCCGCCGATGAGTTCCACCACCACGCAGAGTCTGTAACAGTGGGGTAGTCGGCTACTCGAATGGCGCACACGCACTGACGACAGGGGATCGGTATGGGCAAGATCGTGGTGACAGAATTCGTGTCCTTGGACATGGTGATGGAAGCTCCCGGTGGCGAACCGGGTTATGCGCACACTGGATGGGTCTTTCCGTACCAGGAGGGCGATCAGATGAAGTTCAAACTCGACGAAACCCTCGCCGCGGACGTCCTTCTGCTCGGGCGGCGGACCTACGAGAGCTTCGCCGGTGCCTGGCCTGAGCGCGAGGACGACCAAGGCTTTGCGGACAAGATGAACGAGATGCCCAAGTACGTCGTCACGAGTTCGACCGAACCGCTCGAATGGAACAACTCGACGGCGCTCGACGGTCCCATCGAGGAATCTGTCCCGAAGCTCAAGGAGCAGATCGACGGCGAGATCCTGGTCGCGGGAAGTCGGACGCTCGTCCACGCGTTGTTGCTGGCCGGTCTGGTCGACGAGCTTCGTCTGATGGTCTTCCCGGTCATTCTCGGGTCCGGCGGGAGAGTGTTCCCCGAATCGGCCGACAAGATCGTCCTCGAGTTGAAGGACGATCGTCGGTACGAATCCGGAGTTCAAGTACTGACGTACCACCCCACGGTCACGTAGACCTCTCGAAAACATCTGTGGCCGAGACTCTTCGAGAGTCTCGGCCACAGATGTCTTGCCGGCTAACTGTTCTCGGGGAAGCCGAGGTTGATTCCGCCGTGGCTGGGGTCGAGCCAGCGACTGGTGACGGCTTTACCTCGCGTGAAGAAATGAACACCTTCTGTCCCGTGAGCGTGGGTGTCACCGAAGAGGCTGTTCTTCCAGCCGCCGAAGCTGTAGTAGGCCATGGGAACCGGGATGGGGACGTTGATGCCGATCATTCCGACCTCCACCTCGTTCTGGAAGCGTCGGGCAGCGCCGCCGTCGTTGGTGAAGATGGCGGTGCCGTTTCCGTACGGGTTGTTGTTGATCAGTTCGAGGGCTTGGTCGTAGGTATCGACACGCACGACGGACAGGACAGGTCCGAAGATTTCGTCGGTGTAGATCGACATGTCGGTGGTGACGTGGTCGATGAGGGTGGGCCCGAGCCAGAAGCCGTCCGGTCCACCATCGGCCTGAACTGTGCGTCCGTCGACCACGATCGTGGCACCGTCCTTCTCGCCGGCATCGACATAGGACGCGACCTTGTCGCGATGGGCCTTGGTGACGAGCGGACCCATGTCGGAGTTCTTGGTGCCGTCACCGGTGACGAGGGGAGTGGTGCGTTCGACGATCTTGGCAACCAGTTCGTCGGCGATGTCGCCGACTGCGACCAGGGCGGAGATCGCCATGCATCGTTCGCCCGCGGAGCCGAATCCCGCGTTGACCATTGCGTCGGCGGCGAGGTCGAGGTCGGCGTCCGGCAGAACGATGGCGTGGTTCTTGGCGCCGCCGAGTGCTTGCACGCGTTTGCCGTTGGCGGTGCCGGTGGCATAGACGTACTGGGCGATGGGGGTGGATCCGACAAACGAAATCGCTTTGACTGCTTTGTTTTCCAGAAGTTCGTCGACGGCGAGCTTGTCACCTTGGAGGACGTTGAAGACGCCGGGGGGCAGACCGGCTTCGGCCCAGAGTTCGGCGAGCCAGATCGCCGCGGTGGGGTCCTTCTCCGAGGGCTTGAGAATCACGGTGTTCCCGGCGGCGATGGCGACCGGGAAGAACCACATGGGGACCATCGCGGGAAAGTTGAAGGGCGAGATGATGCCGACGGGGCCGAGGGGTTGGCGGATGGAGTAGACGTCGACCTTGGTCGATGCATTCTCGGTGTATCCGCCCTTGAGGAGATGCGGTATTCCGCAAGCGAATTCGACAACTTCCTGCCCGCGGCTGATTTCGCCGAGGGCGTCGGAGAGAACCTTGCCGTGCTCGGCTGTGATGATCTCGGCGAGTTCACCTTTGCGAGCATTGAGGAGTTCGCGGAAGCTGAACAGTACCTGTGTGCGCCGGGCCAGTGAGGTGTCACGCCAGGCGGGGAAGGCCGCCGCAGCCGCGTCGATGACAGCGCGGGCGTCCTCGAGGTTCGCCAGGGCCAGTCGGCCGGTGATCTGTCCGGTGGCGGGGTTGGTGACGGGGGCGGTGTCCTCGGACGTTCCGGCGAACGGCTTGCCGTCCAACCAGTGCGCGATGACACGAGTATCAGTGCTGGTCATGGTATTTCCTAGTGGTCTGGTGACTCAGGAGTTCGGGGAGGTGTACTTGGCGACGTAGTCGTTCATCGTCTCGCGCTGGTACCGGGAAACCTCGTGCGCGTTTTCGTTCTCGGCGAAGACGCTCGACACCATCACGGTGTTCTCACGTTCGTAGAAGCCGAGTTTGCCGAGACCGCCGAAGAATTCGTCCCAGTTGACGTCTCCGTCACCGATTTTGAGATGCTGATGCACTCGAACGGCATTGCCTGGCGGATTGGTGATGTAGCGCAGTCCGTGGGAACGGTGATGATCCATGGTGTCCGCCACGTGAACGAGTCGGACCATGTCGCCGGCGGCCTCCATGATGGCGGGAAGGTCCCCACCCATGTGGAATTGGTGGCACGCCACGATCACCATGCCGAGGTTCTTGGAGTTCACACCACGGATCGTGCGGATCGCGGCTAGTCCGTCTTCGACAAAATCGTCCGGGTGGGGGTCGATCAGGACGTCGATTCCCTCGCGTTCGATGATCGGAACCAGTTCCTCCATCGAACGATAGAACGCACGCTCGGACTCTTCGGCCTTTTCGGGGCGGCCGGAGAATTCGGTGTTCATGACGTTGACACCGAGATCGACCGTGATCTGGATGGCCCGCTTCCAGTAGCGCACGGCTGCTTCGCGAGCGTCCTCGTCCGGGCCGGACCACCGAAGGACCGGAAGCACCGACGCGATGCCGACTCCCGCACTCGCGCAGGCCTTCCGGAACTCGGTGACGAGCGCGTGGTCGGCTTTCGGGTGATTGAAGAACGGGATCATGTCGACGTGCGGTGTGAGCTGCAGGTACTCGTACCCGAGATCGGCAACAACCTGAGGTAGCTCGAGTAGTGAGTAATCGTGATGGAAAGGTGTGGGGTCGAGTGCGACCTTCATCGCTAAGCTCCGGCCACAGAGTCGCGCGCAACCATGTCCACGACGACGCGCTGACCCGTCTCCAGAGACTTCACACCGGCGGCGCAGACAGCGGCCGCGGCGTACCCGTCCCAAGCACCTGGTCCGTCGATGTAGTTGCCGGTGCCGGCGCCCGTCTTCACTGCCTTGATCCACCGGGCGAACTCGGTGTCGTAGGCCTGCCCGAAGCGTTCGCGGAATCCTGGGGTGATCTGTCCACCCCAGTTGCCGGGCTTGGTCTTTCGGATCAGTCCCACGTCGAGTCCGATCATCGCGCTTCCGAGTTCGCCGACAACTTCGGTGCGCACCTCGTAGGCAACTCCGGTGGTGACAAACACCTCGGCGTCGACGTGTCTGCCGGACTCGGTCTCGAATATCGCGATCTGTGGGTCTTGAATGCCCTCGGGAGCAAGCGAATTCGCGGCCGGTCGGATGATCTGCACCGAGGTGATCTCTTCGTCGAGCAGGAATCGTGTCACGTCGACCTCGTGGACGAGTGAGTCCTTGACGATCATCGCGCTGTCGAAGCCGTTCGGAACCGCAGGATTGCGGTGCGCGCAGTGCACAACGAGAGGGCGACCGAGATCGCCGCTGTCGATCAAATCCTTGAGCTGGGTGTATTCGTGGTCGAACCGGCGCATGAAACCAACCTGGATCAGTCTTTTTCCCAGCGCTGCTTCGGCTTTGACGATCGTGAGCGAACTGTCCGCGTCGGTGGTCAGCGGCTTTTCGCAGAGAACAGGCTTGCCCGCTTCGAGGCAGGCAAGAACCTGCTTCTCATGGGTCGGGCCCGGGGTTGCGAGAACAACGGCGTCGACGTCCTCGGCTGCGATGGCATCGAACGGATCGACGACGACGCGCGCCCCTGGCGTCAGTGCTGCGATTTCCTCGGCGCGGGCGAGAGAGTAGTCGTTGACGACGGTGACGCGGGCACCGCCGATTTTGTTGGTGATGCGGTCGACGTGATCGGCCCCCATGATGCCGACGCCGAGCACTGCGATCCGGAGATCCTGGTTGTCAGACATGCGGTGGTACTCCTCGATTGTGTTGCTCAGTTGAAACGGACGGCGGGGACGCCACAGGTGGACAGGTATTTCTGAGTGCGCGCTGCGATGGGCAGCGGTGTGTCGGGATGGCAGGGATACATGTCCTGCTCGACGATCGCGAACACGTCGATGCCGAGCTTCTCGATGGCCTCCAGAAGCGGCGGCATGTCGGGGATTCCGCGCGGCGGTTCGATCATGGCACCGAGTTTGACGGCCTCACCGAACGGCAGGTCCTCCGCCTCAACCTTGGCGACTATCGCCGGATCCACCTGTTTGAGGTGTAGGTACCCGATGCGCTCCGGATGTTTGTTGATAATTGCGAGATTGTCGCCGCCGCAGTAGCTGATGTGGCCGGTGTCGAGACACAGATTCACGAAACGCTCGTCGGTCCCTTCGAGGAACTTGTAGACGTTGTCTTCGATGTCGACGTGACTGTCGGCATGAGGATGGTACTGCGCCATGACGCCGTACTCCTCGAGCATTGCCTTCCCGAGAGCGTTCATGCCGTCGGTTTTCTTACGCCACTGCTCGGGCGTCAGATTGCGGTCTTCGAGTACCGCTCCGGTGGAAGGGTCGCGCCACATCTCAGGGATGACCACCACGTGCTTGCCGCCGACGGCTGCGGTCAACTTGGCGACGTCCTTGATCTGATTCCAGACGGCATCCCAGGAATCGTCCTGGTGCAGGTGTTCGAAAACGGTACCGGCCGAAAGCTTCAGGCCGCGGGCGCCGAGTTCGTCCGTCAACTTGGCTGGATCGGTCGGAAGGTATCCGAACGGGCCGAGTTCGATCCATTCGTATCCCGACGCGGATACCTCGTCGAGGAATCGTGTGTAAGGGGTCTGCTGTGGATCGTCCGGAAACCACACGCCCCAGGAGTCGGGGGCTGATCCGACGCGAATCGCGCTCATGTCTAGATTCCTTTCGCGGGCAAGCTTTATGGGGTGTGGTTGTGCGGAATTTTCATTCGGATGGACGGAGGTACGGTCGCTGGATCTTCTTCCAGGACTCGTAAGTTGTCCGTGCCTTCTTGGTGGACTCCAGTTCGGAGGTGGCCGATACCGGTACATCCCACCAGGATTCGCTGTCCGGGGCGCCGATCAGGGGATCGGTTTCGACGTGGATGACGGTGCTGGTGTCGCTTGCTTTGGCAACCTTGATCGCGTCGGCGAACTCGGCAGCGGTGTTGGCGCGGATGACGTCGACACCGAGGCTGGCAGCGTTCGCGGCCAGATCGACCGGGAGAACCCCTCCGTCGAGACGTCCGTCATTCGAGCGGTAGCGGTACTGCGTGCCGAAGCGCTGGGAACCCAGCGACTCGGACAGTGAACCGATGGAGGCAAATCCGTGATTCTGCACCAGGACGACGATGACCTTGAGGCGTTCCTGTACGGCGGTGACCAATTCGGTGGCCATCATCAGATAGGAACCGTCTCCGACCATCACGAACACGTCGCGATCGGGGCACGCCATGCGGACGCCTAGACCGCCGGCAACTTCGTATCCCATGCACGAGTACCCGTATTCGACGTGATACCCCTTGGAATCACGGGTTCGCCACAGCTTGTGGAGGTCACCTGGCATGGACCCGGCAGCGCACACCACGACGTCACGTGGATCGGACAGTGTGTTGACCAGGCCGATCACCTGATTCTGATTCAGTGACCCGTCGGCAGCGGGTTCGGCTGGGTTGTAGACGGATTCGACGATCGCATCCCAATCGCGAGCGAGGTCACCGATCCTGGACGCGTATTCCTCGTCCACCCGGTAGTCGTTCAGTGCAAGTGCCAGCGCGTCGAGTGCCTCACGTGCGTCGGCGACAACGCTGACTCCGCCCTGCTTCACGGAGTCCAGTGATGCGACGTTGATGTTGACGAAGCGAACGTCGGGATTGGTGAACGCGGTGCGGGACGCGCTCGTGAAATCGCTGTACCGCGTACCGATTCCGATGACGACGTCAGCCTCGGTGGCCAGTGCGTTTGCAGCCGTAGTGCCGGTGGACCCCACCGCCCCGACGGATTGTGGATGGTCGTAGACCAATGAACCCTTGCCGGCCTGGCTCTGCCCCACGGGGATTCCGGTCTGCGCGCAGAACGCTGCCAGAGAGTCGGTGGCCTGGCTGTAGATCACGCCGCCGCCGGCGACGATCAGTGGCTTGCGAGCCGAGCGGATGATCGCGGCGGCGCGTTCGATCACCGATCGTTCGGGGAGCGGGCGGGCCACGTGCCACACCCGTTCGGCGAAGAAGGACTCGGGCCAGTCGAAAGCCTCGGCCTGCACGTCCTGCGGGATGGCGATGGTGACCGCGCCGGTCTCGACGGGATCAGTGAGAACGCGCATCCCGGCGAGCAGAGCGCTCGGCAACTGCTCCGGGCGCCATACCCGATCGAAGTATCGTGAGACGGGTTTGAAAGCGTCGTTGACTGTGACGTCGCCGCTCGACGGGAGTTCGAGTTCCTGTAAGACGGGGGCACTGGCGCGGGTCGCGAAAGTGTCTGCGGGAAGGAGTAATACAGGTAGACGATTGATGGTGGCCAGTGCCGCGCCGGTGATCATGTTGGTGGCACCGGGGCCGACGCTGGACGAGACCGCCCACGTCTGCAGGCGGTCCTTCATGCGGGCGTGCGCGACAGCCGAGTGCACCATCGCCTGTTCATTGCGGCCGAGCACGTAGGGGAGTGTCGGCTCACGGCCGGCGTCGAGATCCTGGATCTCGGCCTGCAAGAGTGCCTGCCCCAGTCCGGCGACGTTGCCGTGCCCGAAGATTCCGAAGCAGCCGGCGAACAGCTTGGTGCGCTGGCCGTCGCGTTCGGTGTACTGGTTGGCGAGGAAGCGGACGACAGCTTGAGAAACGGTGAGGTATACGGTCGGCTCGTCGCGAGGTGGACGATTGCCGGTTGCGTTGTTGGTGGGTGCCACAGCTTTCACTTCCGTCAGTTGTGGGACTGCAACGGCAGTCGAGGGTCGATGTCCTGGTGATCCCAGCTTCCACGTAGCCAGGTGTGTTGCGGATCGTCACAGATGTTCCACGCCCGGATCTCGCCCGAACCTGCCATGACATTGAGGTAGTACATGTGGTGGCCCGGCGCTGCGATGGACGGGCCGTGATAGCCGTGCGGCACGAGGACGACGTCGCCCGAGCGGACTTCCTCGAGCACCTCGATAGGTCTCTCGGCGGTTCCGTACACGCGGTGGTAGCCGAAACCTTCGGTCCCGGTGGGGCTTCTGTCGATCTCGAAGTAGTAGATCTCTTCCAGGGCCGATTCGACGTCGCTGTTCTCGTCGTGCTTGTGGCTGGGATACGACGACCAGTTCCCGCCGGGGGTGATGACCTCACACGCGATGATGGAGTCTGCCTCGAAAGTGTCTGCGGTGGCGAAGTTGTGAACCTGTCGGCTGCAGTTTCCGGCGCCGCGAAGTTCGACCGCGACTCCGGACGCGGGACCGTATCGATGGGGAAGCTTGGCGCCGGCGCGCGCTCCGCACAGGGCGAAGCGGCCTCCGCCCGTGCTGCTGACCGAGTAGTCGGCGTCGCGACCGACGTACGCGAAATCGCTCGGACCGTCGAAAACCGATGCGCGGCCGGTCAGGGGAATCTCCGTCCCCTCGGCAACAACGACGGCCGAACCCGCCAGTGGAACGACGATGATCTCGTTCTCGCCGGACTGCAGGTGGACGTTCGCACCCGGGGCGAGTTCGAGTGTCCACAAGCTGGATTCGGTCCACCCGGCGGACTCCGGCGTGACCACTGTCGTGAAATCACCGTCGGCGGACGATCCGGCGGGGACGTAGTACTTGCTGAACATCTTGCTCCTGCCAGGTCGCTTCTAGTGGACGAGCTTGACTGCGGTGTCGACGGCCGCGGTGACGTCGCCGTCGGGTGGGTAGAGCAGCGCGCGTCCGACGATCAGTCCGCGCACGGACGGCAGCTGAAGTGCAGCGTCCCACTTTGCGTACGTTTCTTCCGGCGCGATCTGCGGATCGCCGCCCAACAGGAGCGTCGGGAGGGTGGTCGCATCCATGACGCGTTCCATCTCGTCGACGACCGGCAGTTTCATCCACGTGTACGCCGAGGTGGAGCCGAGACCTTGGGAGATGTGGATGGATTTGATGACGGCGTCGGGGCTGAGATCGTTGACGACCTTGCCGTTCACGCGGCTGGAGAGAAACGGCTCGAGCATCGCGATCAGTCCGGCCGCGGCCAGTTCGTCCACGGCTTCGGCACATGCCGTCATGGTGGGCAGTGTGCCCGCGTCGTCGAGTGCGATGCGTAGCAGCATCTTTCCGCCGTTCATTCCGAACTTCGCGGTGCCCGCCGCGGTGTATCCCGTCATGCGGTCGTCGAGTTCGAAGCTCGCGCCTGCCAGGCCGCCGCGG
>NZ_JASHKY010000063.1:0-1402 GCF_030056935.1 Rhodococcus sp. IEGM 1302
CGATACGTTGCCCACGCAACTTCACCTGGAAATCCGAACGACCGATGTACTCCAATTCGCCCTGAGCGTTCCACTTGACCAGGTCACCCGTCCGGTACAACCTACTGCCTGAGCCCACATCACCCGAGCCCCGAACAGCAAAGGGACTGGCGACAAATCTTTCGGCGGTCAACGCCGAGCGCTTTCCGTATCCGCGTCCGACACCGACACCGCCCACGTACAACTCGCCAACTACACCCGGAGGTACGAGGCCCAACGACTGATCAAGGATGAACAGATCTACATTCGGCACTGACGTGCCGATCGGAACACTGACCGTGTCATGTGCCGTTACCGTGTGGAATGAAACTACGTCCGACGCCTCCGTTGGCCCGTAACTGTTCACCACACGCACGCCGCTCGACAACAAGCCGCCCAGACGATTAAGCCGGATCGACTCGCCGCCGAGGAACACGACGTCCAGGGCGGTCAGCGCAGACTGGTCGTCACAAGACACGACCGCTTCGAAAGCGCTGGGCGACATGTTCACCACTGTGACGTCACCCTGCGCGACGCGACTAACGATGGCGTCAGGGTCGAACCCCTCACCTGCAAGGACCGCAGTCCGTCCACTGCTCAGTGCGGCCCAGACATTCTTCTGCGTCAAGTCGAAACTAGGTGACGACGCGATCAAAAGGCCACCGGTCTGAGGTAATTCGCTGCGATACCAGGACACCGTGTTCTCAATACCCGCCATCGGGACCAACGTCGGCTTCGGACGACCCGTCGAACCTGACGTCGAAATGACATACCCCAACCGGTCCCCCGCACCAGCGTTCCGCCAGTGATCCACTCGCACGCTGTCAGCGTCCACGCCGAACTGGACGTCATCGAACACCAGGACGTCGACCGCCAGATCCAAGGGCTGCGCGCTAAGCGCGCATCGGGCGCCTGTATCTGCAATAATCGCGTCGATTCGATCCTGCGGATACGACGGATCTATCGGCCCGTATGCCGCACCGGACTTCCACACCGCCAACATCCCGACTATCCATTCGATGGATCTCGGTACGACCAAGGCGACTACATCGTCCCGACCTACGCCGATTTCGATCAACCGTTCCGCGACTGAACTCGAGCGAGCGTCAAGTTGCGCAAACGTCAGACATTCGCTATCAGATGCCACAGCAACCGAATCGGGAATCCGCTCAACCTGATCACCGAACATCGCCACCAAGGATTTGGTTGCAGACACATCACTGGGGCCAGTGGACCACTCGAATAGTTTGCTGCGCTCAGAAGCAGCAAGTACGTCGATACTGCCAACGCGAACAGCCGAATCCGCCGCTGCTGCGGTGAGGATTCGTCCGAATCGTTCAGCAAATGAGGCAACCGTCGACTCGTCGAACAGATCCGTCGCATA
>NZ_JASHKY010000046.1:0-19834 GCF_030056935.1 Rhodococcus sp. IEGM 1302
GATCAGGGCGGAAGGATTCTCATAACTTGCGGGTCACTTCACGGGGGTCATGCCATGGTCGGTGAAGTTCTCACCGTGATGAAGCAGTTGGCCAAAGAAGGCATGACGATGGTGGTCGTCACCCACGAGATGGGATTCGCCCGCGAGGTCGCCGACCAGTTGGTGTTCATGGACGGGGGAGTTGTGGTCGAGGCAGGCGAGCCGCGGGAACTCCTGGCCAATCCTCAGCACGACCGGACCAAGGCTTTCCTGTCGAAGCTGCTGTAGCCGTCAGGGTTTGACGGCGCTGAAAATTGCAGTGCCCGGAAAGAGTTGGCCGCGCAGGGGACTCCACTGTCCCCATTCGCGGTCCAACCACTCCGGCCATTCGGGCTCGATGATGTCGCGCACCTGAAGTCCGGCGGCGACGATCTCACGAACCCGGTCGCCGATGGTGCGGTGATGCTCGACGTAGGTGGGGACTCCGTTGTCATCGACCTCGACATACGGGGTGCGGTCGAAGTAGGGGAGGGTCGCGGTCAAGCCCTTCGGCCCGGGATCGTCGGGGAAGATCCATCGAATCGGATGGTTGACGGCAAAGACCCACGATCCGCCGGGACGCAGAACCCGGGCGACTTCGTTCATCACTCGCTGCGAATCGGCAACGAACGGGACGGCGCCGAACGCGGAACAAACGATGTCGAAACTCCCGTCGGCAAACGGCAGGAGTTCCGCACTTGCCTGAATCAACGGGACTGCCGGTCCGCCGGCATTCATCGCGTCCTGCCCGCGGGCGAGCATCCCCATCGAGATGTCGAGACCGACGGCCCGAGCACCATGTCCGGCGAGCCATCGGGCACACGGCGCCGAGCCGCAACCCACTTCCAATATGTCTTTGTCGACTATGTCGCCGAGCAAGTGGTGATCGCCCTCGTGCAGCCCTTCGGGGCACCAGACGAATTCACCTTCCGCGCTGTTGACGCCCAGAAACTCGCCGTGGGTTCGGTGGTAATCGTCGGCGTCGGCGTCCCACCACGCACGGCTGGCGCGGTCGCTGGAACTCGAATCGACACGGACTCGGCCGACGCCGCTGGTACCGAGAATGGAATTGGCAGCGGCATGGCGCTCGTCAGACATGAACAACACAGTAGAACGGGTGATGCGGGCGCAGGGTACCCGGGTTTGCCCGGCAAGATAGCCGACGCGTAGTCTTACTCACGCGAGTGTCTGTCATCCGACCGATTGTCTATACGAGATCTTTACCAAGGTCTCGGAATCAGTCGGACCGAGGGAGCTCGCGGTGCGCTTCCGCGGTGTGGAATGTGATCCGGTATTCGGTTGTTCGTTATTGATGCAGCTGGGTACTTCGATCTAGTACTTCACAAAGTACTTCCAACATTTGTACGCCACAGTTGCGCATCTCGTCCGACAAAATCCATCAACCGACCACAACTCGTCCGGAGCAATTCAACATATGCCCTCCACAACCGTCACCTCGCCGCAGGTTGCCATTAACGACATTGGCTCCGCCGAGGACTTCCTCGCCGCCATCGATGCCACGATCAAGTACTTCAACGATGGCGACATCGTCGAAGGAACCATCGTCAAGGTCGACCGCGACGAGGTTCTGCTCGACATCGGTTACAAGACCGAAGGCGTCATCCCTTCTCGTGAGCTCTCCATCAAGCACGACGTCGACCCCAATGAGGTCGTCTCCGTGGGAGATGCGGTCGAGGCTCTCGTCCTCACCAAGGAGGACAAAGAAGGTCGACTGATCCTGTCGAAGAAGCGCGCTCAGTACGAGCGTGCCTGGGGCACCATCGAGGAGCTCAAGGAGAAGGACGAGGCCGTCAAGGGCACCGTCATCGAGGTCGTCAAGGGCGGCCTCATCCTTGACATCGGTCTTCGTGGCTTCCTCCCCGCTTCGCTCGTCGAAATGCGTCGCGTCCGCGACCTCCAGCCGTACGTCGGCAAGGAGATCGAGGCCAAGATCATCGAGCTCGACAAGAACCGCAACAACGTGGTCCTGTCGCGCCGCGCATGGCTCGAGCAGACTCAGTCCGAGGTTCGCAGCGAATTCCTGCACCAGCTCCAGAAGGGCCAGGTCCGCAAGGGCGTCGTGTCCTCCATCGTCAACTTCGGTGCATTCGTGGACCTGGGCGGCGTAGACGGTCTGGTTCACGTTTCCGAGCTGTCTTGGAAGCACATCGATCACCCGTCCGAGGTTGTCGAGGTCGGCACCGAGGTCACCGTCGAGGTTCTCGACGTCGACCTGGACCGCGAGCGCGTCTCCCTGTCGCTCAAGGCAACGCAGGAAGATCCGTGGCGTCAGTTCGCCCGCACGCACGCCATCGGCCAGATCGTGCCCGGCAAGGTCACGAAGCTGGTTCCGTTCGGTGCATTCGTGCGCGTCGAAGAGGGAATCGAAGGCCTCGTTCACATCTCGGAGCTCGCTGAGCGCCACGTCGAGGTTCCGGACCAGGTTGTCGGCGTCGGCGACGATGCACTCGTCAAGGTCATCGACATCGACCTCGAGCGTCGTCGTATCTCGCTGTCGCTGAAGCAGGCCAACGAGGATTACAACGCCGAGTTCGATCCGTCCAAGTACGGCATGGCCGACTCGTACGACGAGCAGGGCAACTACATCTTCCCCGAGGGCTTCGATCCCGAGACCAACGAATGGCTCGAGGGCTTCGACAAGCAGCGTGAAGAGTGGGAGAACCGCTACGCCGAGGCTGAGCGTCGCCACAAGATGCACACCGCTCAGATGGAGAAGACCGCTGCAGACGAGGCCGCTGAGGCTGCCACCGCTGCTGCCGGCTACTCCTCGGAGACGGCTGCTGCAGACGACGCCGAGGCTCCGGCTGCTGCCGGCTCCGCTCCGGCCGAGTCCGCTGGCGGATCGCTTGCCAGCGATGCACAGCTCGCCGCACTTCGCGAGAAGCTGTCGGGCAACGCATAAGGATTACCGCTTGATCTGATCAGGCGAGATCTGTGAAGAACCCCGCCCCTGCACGTGCAGGGGCGGGGTTCTTTTCTCTGCCAGGTGTCACTTGCGAGCGAAGAATCAATTCAGTGAGTGAACACAAAAATGACTGGCACCGAGGGGTTGCCGGTCATTTCGTACTTCGTGAAGAGAACTCAGTTTGCGGGAGCAGGCACCCAGTAGGTGGCGGTCGCTTCGGCTGTGCGCTTACGCATCGACGCGAAGCTGTGTCGGCCTTGGCTCACGAGCATCGTGAACCACGTACGACGGTGCTCTGCCAGGGCAAAAGCAACTTCGGGAAACTCTATGCAGTGCACGCCGTTCGGCATTCCGAGGCGGTGCTGACCGTGATGGTCGCGATCTGCTCGCATGGCGTCCACTTTCTCGAGAAGGTGCAGGTACAGGTGCGTTCGCTAGAACATAACCGCACGGTCACCGAAATTGTGGTATTTGAGCCTCGAACGCCCCGGCGTGTTCGATCAGTAGGCGTGTCTGAATCTCTCGGGCGCGGAGATGAGAGACTGTCGAGTGTGTTGAGAGTTGGCCTCACTGGAGGCATCGGAGCCGGTAAGTCGACAGTGTCGAAAATCCTCAGCGAACTGGGAGCCGTCATCGTCGACGCCGACCTGATCGCCCGAGAAGTGGTCGAGCCCGGTACTCCGGGACTTGCCGCTCTGGTCGATGCATTCGGCGACGGGATTCTGTCCGAGGACGGCAGCCTCAACCGACCCGCGCTGGCGTCGTTGGCGTTTGCCGACGACACGTCACGCGGAACTCTCAACGGCATCCTCCACCCACTGATCGGTGCGCGGACGATGGAGCAGATTTCGTCTGCGCCGTCGGATGCAGTGCTCGTTCAAGATATTCCGCTGTTGGTCGAGGGTTCGATGGCGCCGGCATTCAATCTGGTCGTCATCGTTTACGTCGACGAGGAGGAACGAGTTCGGCGCTTGGTGGGCTCGCGCGGCATGCCTGAATCCGACGCTCGTGCGCGCATCGCAGCGCAGGCAAATGACGATCAGCGTCGTGCTGTTGCCGACGTGTGGCTCGACAACAGCGGAGAGCCGGGTTCACTCGACGACGTGGTCCGCGACTTGTGGGCGAATCGACTTGTTCCCTTCGAGAAGAACCTCCGCGAGGGCACGGTAGTGCGCGCACTGCCCGAGCTGACTCCAGCCGACCCGTCGTGGCCGGCGCAGGCCGAACGAATCATCGGCCGGTTGTCGTTGGCGTCCGGTGACCGTGCGCGCCGTATCGATCACATCGGATCGACCGCAGTGCCTGGTCTCGATGCCAAGGACGTGATCGACATTCAGATCACTGTCGAGCACCTCGGCGTTGCCGACGACCTCGCGGAAGATCTGGCCGCTGCCGGGTTCCCCCGGATCGAGCACATCGTCGCCGACGACCCGAAACCGTCGTACCTCGGTGGCGAGACCGATCCGGCAGTGTGGGCGAAGCGGATCCACGGGAGTGCCGATCCAGGGCGCCGCGCGAACATTCACATTCGGGTGGACGGTTGGCCAGGTCAGCAGTTCGCGATCCTGTTCCGCGACTGGCTTCGCGCCGACGCAGCGGCGCGTGCCGAATATGCCGAACTCAAGGTCAAGGCAGCCGAGAGTGCCGCCGGCATCGACGACTACGCCGCTGCGATCGATGCCTACCTGGGAGTCAAGACGCCGTGGTTCGACGCCGCTTTCCACCGGGCATGGGAGTGGGCCGAGAAATCAGGCTGGTCCCTCTAACCACTCAGCGCCACGTGACCGGCATGCCCACCGAGGTGAGCCAGGCGTCGAGATCGTGACCGTGGGCGGCGATGCCCTCGATAGCGCGGGCCGCGTTCAGCATCGCACGCTCTGACGTCTTCGGGTCGAGAATCCCGGCGGTGTTCGCCTCGAGCAATTCGTCGACGTCGAGCAATTCGACGCTGCGTCCGGTCTGCACGATCAGGTCGAGGTAGTGGTCCTCGGACGTCCAGACCTGGTCGCCGCGGATGAAGTCGCCGATGTCGACAT
Organism: Rhodococcus sp. IEGM 1302; assembly: GCF_030056935.1. NCBI lineage: Bacteria > Bacillati > Actinomycetota > Actinomycetes > Mycobacteriales > Nocardiaceae > Rhodococcus > Rhodococcus sp. IEGM 1302. Next base: position 4,981 of record NZ_JASHKY010000046.1, read on the forward strand.
AGAAATCCCAGTCTCGGATGTGTTCCGGGGTGAAGTGCAGGATCGACGCCCGAATTCCGAGTTCGGGAATGATCCAGGACTCCAGGTAGTGAAACCGGGGATGGTCGGCGTGGCGCGCCATGTACAGCCCCCACGGTTCTTCGCGGTAGTGCTCGACCGGGCGAACGAAGCCCTTGGGATCGACGTTGGTGCGAGCTGCGATGTCGAAGGTTTCGACCTTCGGCCGGTGAATGTGGGGACGTTCCTCGCTCATGGTCGAAGAACCTACCGCCGAACTGCATTTTCGGCTGAACGCGGACGAGCGGGCATTGTGTCGGTAGGTGCGCTTACCCTGGTTTCATGGCGTTTGCTTCCGAACATCCCGTGGTCGCGCATTCCGAGTTTCGGCCGGTTGGTGACATCGAGCGCTCAGACGCGCGCTTCGAGGTCGTCAGCCCGTACGAACCGGCAGGCGATCAGCCGGCAGCTATCGCCGAGCTGGAGAAACGGATCAACGAGGGGGAGAAGGACGTAGTCCTCCTCGGTGCGACCGGTACCGGCAAGTCGGCCACGACTGCGTGGTTGATCGAGAAGCTGCAGCGCCCGGCTCTGGTGATGGCTCCGAACAAGACTTTGGCGGCTCAGCTCGCGAACGAGCTTCGGGAAATGCTACCCAACAACGCGGTCGAGTACTTCGTCTCGTACTACGACTACTACCAACCCGAGGCGTACATCGCCCAGACGGACACCTACATCGAGAAGGATTCGTCCGTCAACGACGATGTCGAGCGGCTGCGCCACTCGGCGACGTCCAGCCTTCTGTCACGACGGGACGTGGTCGTGGTGGCATCGGTGTCGTGCATCTACGGCCTCGGTACACCGCAGTCGTACCTCGATCGCTCGATTCAGCTGGACGTCGGTGTGGAGGTGCCGCGGGATGCGTTCCTGCGTCTGCTCGTCGACGTTCAGTACAACCGCAACGACATGGCGTTCACGCGAGGTTCGTTCCGCGTGCGCGGCGACACGGTCGAGATCATTCCGTCGTACGAAGAGCTGGCGGTCCGCATCGAATTCTTCGGTGACGAGATCGAGGCACTGTACTACCTCCATCCACTGACTGGTGACATCGTTCGCCAGGTCGACACGGTTCGTATCTTCCCGGCGACGCACTACGTCGCCGGCCCTGAACGCATGGAGCGTGCCGCCAAGGACATCGAGGCGGAACTCGAAGAGCGACTCGCCGAGCTCGAAGGCAAGGGCAAGCTCCTCGAGGCTCAGCGTCTGCGCATGCGTACGCAGTACGACCTCGAGATGATCAAACAGGTCGGATTCTGCTCCGGCATCGAGAACTACTCGCGCCACATCGACGGCCGTGGCCCTGGAACTGCCCCCGCAACCTTGATCGACTACTTCCCGGAAGATTTCCTTCTGGTCATCGACGAGTCGCACGTGACGGTTCCTCAGATCGGCGCCATGTACGAGGGCGATATGTCGCGCAAGCGAAACCTGGTCGAGTTCGGATTCCGGCTACCGTCGGCAACAGACAACCGCCCTCTGACTTGGGAAGAATTCAGTCAGCGGATCGGTCAGACCGTCTACTTGTCGGCGACACCAGGTAAGTACGAGTTGGGTCAGTCCGGCGGTGAGTTCGTCGAGCAGGTGATCCGCCCGACCGGATTGATCGATCCCGAGGTCATCGTCAAACCCACCAAGGGACAGATCGACGATCTCGTTCACGAAATCCGCGAGCGAGCGGAACGTGACGAGCGTGTGCTGGTCACGACGTTGACCAAGAAGATGTCGGAAGATCTGACCGATTACCTGCTCGAACTCGGTATTCGCGTCCGCTACCTGCACTCGGATATCGATACGCTCCGGCGAGTCGAGTTGCTCCGTCAGCTCCGCCTGGGGGAGTACGACGTGCTGGTCGGCATCAACCTCCTGCGTGAGGGACTCGACCTTCCCGAGGTGTCGCTGGTCGCGATTCTCGATGCCGACAAAGAAGGTTTCCTACGTAGCTCCACCAGCCTCATTCAGACGATCGGCCGAGCGGCTCGAAATGTATCCGGTCAAGTGCACATGTATGCGGACAAGATCACCGCTTCCATGGCGCAGGCCATCGAGGAAACCGAGCGACGACGCGAGAAGCAGGTCGCCTACAACGAGAAGATGGGCGTCGACCCACAACCTCTACGCAAGAAGATCGCGGACATTCTCGATCAGGTGTACGAGGAGGCAGAGGACACTGCGGCGTCCGTGGACGTCGGTGGTTCGGGTCGCAATGCGACGCGTGGTCGGCGTGCGCAGGGTGAGGCCGGTCGTGCGGTCAGTGCGGGTGTGTACGAGGGGCGCGACACCAAATCGATGCCTCGGGCCGAATTGGCAGATCTGGTCAAGGAACTCACCGATCAGATGATGAACGCTGCACGTGACCTTCAGTTCGAGTTGGCTGGGCGATTGCGAGACGAAATCTCGGATTTGAAGAAGGAGCTTCGAGGAATGGACGCCGCGGGTCTCAAGTAGGTCGCCTCGCGTGCGTTCGTGCTTTCGACCGCTACGGTTTCAGGTATGGATGCACAGACTGCAGGCAAGACCGCGCGGACTCTCGAACTTCTCCATTCCTTGGCGTACTTCGTCCCGGAGACGGAGAAGGAACTTGTCGGCGTCGGGTTGGAGCCTGGCCGAATGGTGTACTTTGCCGGGCGATCAGCTCCGCTCGGCGCTCCACCCGCGACTGTCGTCACGGCCACCTTCTTCAACTTCAATCCTGAATTGATCGCCAGTGTCATCCCACGTGCCTGGGAATTGGCAAGGCCCACAGAGGTTGTCGCCGCGCGGTATCGGGCAATCGACGCGGCGTACGTCCGCCTGTTCGGTGCAGACGTGACAGGATCGGCGGACATGGCCGAGGCCGCCGAACTCGTGTCGATCGCTGCCCAGAACATTCCTGGAGTGGACGGCCGCCCTCTGTACGCGGGTTGGGCGTCGCTCGACTGGCCGGCCGAGCCGCACCTGCGTTTCTGGCACGCGCTGACACTGCTGCGTGAGTATCGCGGTGACGGCCACATTGCGGCCCTTCAGACCGCGGGATTGAACGGCCTGGACGCGTTGATCACGCACACCGCGACGGGAATCGGGTTTCAGCGCAAATTCGCGCAGACTCGTCGCGGATGGTCGCAGGAACAGTGGGACGAGGCCGTCGAGAGTTTGAAGGACCGCGAACTGCTGCATCGTTCGTCCGGTGCGCTGACCGAGGACGGGCAGGACTTGCGTGACGTCGTCGAAGACCTGACGGACGACCTCGCTTTGGCTCCGTGGGATGCGCTGGGTGAGGAGGGTGCCAAGCGGTTGCTGGAATTGGCGACGCCGTGGCGTACCGCCCTGGTCGAGCAGGAAGTATTTCCGGCGGCGCTGTTCGGGCCCCGCTTCGGCAAACTTCGCTGAGTGGTCACCACCGAACAAATGTGTCTGTGACGAAGAATCACATTCACTGTGGGCTTGTGGCGTGTACTGCAAATAACACTATCCGCGGCACAATCCCGCTAATGTCAGCGCAGCGGTTGTCGAGCGGGCGCAACAGCGTTGCGCCCGGTGCCGGCCGTACCGTCCGTCCCGTAACCATGGAGGAATGAATGAGTGCCTACCGGACCGTTGTCGTAGGAACCGATGGCTCCGAGTCGTCACTGAAGGCAGTCGACAGAGCTGCCGCCATTGCCAGTGGCTCGGACGCTCAGCTCGTCATCGCGTGTGCGTACTACCCGGCTGATCCCAAGGACGTGAGCGCTGCCGCTGATGCGTTGGGTAACGAGGCCTACCAGGTCACCGGTTCCGCTCCGACCTACGAGATCCTTCGCACCGCTCGTGAGCGCGCACATGCCCAGGGGGCAAAGGATGTTGTCGAGCGCGCCGTCGTCGGCGCTCCCGTCGAATCGCTTCTCGCTTTGCTCGACGAGGTGAAGGGCGACTTGCTGGTCGTCGGAAATCGCGGATTGAACACGTTGACCGGGCGTCTACTCGGATCGGTGCCTTCCGATGCCGCTCGCAAGGCGACGTCCGATGTCCTGATCGTGCACACCGTTCGCTGAACTACCGGCAGTAGTCGGCCTCGGCCGCATCGACGAACACCTCAGCCAGCTGATCGGCGCTGGGGGGTGTTGTCGATGCGGCCGAGCCGTTTCCGGAGGTGACCATTGGTTCGCTTGCTCCGTTCAGCGATACCGCCCGCAGATTCGCGATGATCATCGCTCGATCCGTTCCGGCCGCGAGCTGCTGGCAGACGCCGTCACCGAGCGCCTGCAACATGTCGTCGGAAAAGGTGGGCGTGACCCCGGTAGACGCAAGCGCCGCCCGCAGCCTTTCTGCCTCGTCTACCGGTGTTTCGGTCGGTGCGGCAGCAACAGCAGCGATGTCGTCGCTGCCTGCAGCAGCCGTCGAACTCGAATCATCCTCTGAGCAACCGGCTGTCACCGCCGCAAGCATCCCGACGCCGATCACCACGCGAGCGATCTTGCGGATGGGTGCGGCGGAACTTGCGGGCAGGCCAAGCACGAGGGGTCATTCCTTCAGTCGTCGACACAAATTGGAGTGACACCACCATTCGTGGTGTCACGCACGAACCTACTCCGTGATGCTCACGAATCGAAGGCCAACTCTGCTGCTTCGACGCCGTCGAGAACCGAGGGGAGCGACTCGACGTGAATGATGCCGAGCCTCTGGGTAGCGCGGGTCAATGCGACGTAGAGGTCGTTCATTCCGCGTGGTGACTCGTCGAGAATGTCGGCAGGTTCGACGATCAACACTGTGTCGAACTCGAGTCCCTTGACGTCCTTGACGGACAGGACGCTTACGGTGTCACTCGCAATGCCCGCCAGATCGGCAACGACCTCGGAACCGGCGATCACTGCGGTGATACCGGGATGCGACTCGGACTCGATGCAACGGCGCACGGTCGATTCCAATTCTTCGGCCGTGGTCTTGAGCGCCCACGGCGCGAATCCGCTGTCGCGTACCGACCGGGGCACGGATTGCTCCGGGTCGATCTCTTCGAGTACACGGTGCGCGACATCCATGATCTCCGAAGGAGTTCGGTAGTTGACGGTCAGTTCGGTGAGCTTCCAGCGCTTGGCGACGTAAGGCTCGAGAATCTTCTGCCAGGACGAGGTTCCCGCCGGATCCCCGGTCTGGGCTGTATCGCCGACCAACGTCATCCAGCGATTCGGTATGCGCCGCATCAGCATTCGCCACGCCATTTCGGAGAGCTCTTGGGCTTCGTCGACGATCACGTGACCGTAGGTCCACGTCCGGTCGCCGGCAGCGCGTTCCGCCGTGGTCTGGCGCTGGCCCTGATCGTGGCGTTGGGCGAGTTGGCTGGCGTCGATCAAGTCGTACGCCATCAAGATCTCGGGATCCATCTCGTCTTCGAGATCCTGTGGTGCAGACCCGGTGAGGATGTCGAGGGCGCCCTGGGCGTCGGCGATCTGCGCGCGCCATTCACGTTGTGCGCGTTCGCGTTCGGCGGCGTCGTCGACGCCGAGAATCTCGGCCAGTTCGTCGAGCAGGGGAGCATCGGCCGCACTGAAACCCGGTCCGACGCTCTGCAGAAGCTCGTCGCGTTGGGCGTCGTCGAGTTGCGGTGCTGCCTTGGCCAACCGCGCCGGCGACGTCCACAGTTCCGCGAGGATTTGCTGCGGCGACAATTCGGGCCACAGCTTCGCGATGGCGGACATGATGTCCGGGTCCTCACGCATCTCGTCGCGAATGTCGGCGATGTCGTCCCGACTGAGGAGTGACCCACCGTCGACGAGGTTTCCGCCGATGAGTTCGGCCATCTGCAGTGCCAACGCCTCGATGACTGCTGCCACGAAGATCGGGCGCGCCAGGTTGTGTGGGCGACGCGACGACCGAGCACGCCCGCGCGCCTTCGTGACAGTCTTGCGATCCAGTTTCAAGTCGTACGTGTCGAATCGAAGGGTTATCGGCTTCGACGGAACTTCCTGCCGATCCCGGACGGCGTTCTTGAGTACGTCGAGGATCGCGAGGGAACCCTTGATCTCACCGGCGGCGAGGGAATCCGTACGAGTCGCACGCACTCCGGGGTACAGGTCCCCGATCGTCGAGAGTAGAACTCCGGTCTCACCGAGTGAAGGAAGGACCTGGCTGATGTAGTCGAGGAACGTCGCGTTCGGCCCGATGATGAGAACACCGGCCTTGGCCAGTTGCTGGCGGTAGGTGTAGAGCAAGAAGGCGGCACGGTGAAGGGCGACTGCGGTTTTGCCGGTACCCGGACCGCCCTGGACCACCAGAACGCTTTTGTGCTCGGAGCGGATGATGGCATCTTGCTCACTCTGAATGGTCTCGACGATGTCGTTCATCTGACCCGTACGCGCTGCGTTCAGAGCGTCCAGGAGAGCGCTCTCACCGGCGACGCCGCCGGCTTCGGTCACCACGCCCGCGGCGCGGGCTGCGTCGAGGTCCAGATATTCGTCGTTGATGCCGGTGACGGTGCGGCTCCGACTGCGAATATGGCGTCGCCGCTTCACGCCCTCAGGTGCCGCGGGCGTCGCCAGATAGAACGGGCGTGCCATCGGAGCTCGCCAGTCGAGCAGTAGCGTTTCGTAGTCGTTGTCGGTGTCCAGAATTCCGAGTCGGCCGACGTAGCGTCGCTCGTCGTCGAAGTCGATGCGTCCGAAACACATTCCGTTCTCGGCTGCGTCGTACTTGGCGAGATCCTCGGTGTACATGGCGTTGAAGGATTCGCGTTCACTGCGTGCTTGCGGGGTTCCGCCGGTCTCGAGGAGGACCGTGCTCAAGCGAGTTTGGGCATACTTTCGAAGATCGTCGAGACGGGAGTACAACATCGTCACGTACTGCTGCTCGAGCTCTTGCTCGTTCAGTGACGGGTCCGCGTCGGGCAAAGGATCTCCTAGGCTTGATGAGAAATTCACGCGCTGCAAAAGCGCCAAGACAGTCTAGTTCCCCCAGATGAACTGCCGCATAGATACAGGTCAGGCCACCCGAAGGTGGCCTGACCGTGTCTTTCAGTGCACTCAGTGCGTCAATTCGTCCTTCTTGGCGCGAGCCTTTTCGAGCGCCTTCTCTGCGCGCTTGCGGGCACGCTTACCCAGCACCTCGGTTTGCTCCGACGCCGTTTCGGCCCACTCGTTGCTCTTTTCGAGCGCGAGTTCGGCGAACTCGGAGCTGCGCTTGCTCGCCAGCTCTGCCAGTTCGGCGCTGCGCTCACGTGCGGTCTCGGCCAGTTCGGAGCCGCGCTTCTGCGCGACTTCGAGGATGTCCGGGCCGCGTTCTTTGGCGACCTCTCCGAATTCCGCGGCACGCTTGCTCGCGATCTCCGCGAACTCGGAGCTGCGCTCCTTCGCAAGTTCGAGCCAATCCGTGCCGTGCGCCTTCGCGGTTTCGGCAAGTTCGGAACCGCGTTCGGACGCCACCGACAGAGCATGCTCGACGCGATCGCTCGTGTGATCGGTCTGCGATGCGACCAACGGAAGTGCCGCGGCGATAGACGCCTGGGCTTTCTTCGCGGCGCGACGGCCGCGCCAGCCGAGCGACGGCTTGCCCTCGGTGTCGACGGAGGCGATCATCAGTCCGCCGAGCAAGCTGACGTTCTTGATGAAGTTGGTGCGCTGCATCGCTCGCAGTGACGGATCGGTTTCGTTCCAGAAGTCGTGACCGGCAAGCGTGGTCGGTACCAGGCTCCCCGCGAGCACCAACGACGCGAGCCGCGGCGCCTTGCCGGTGGCCAGCAGGGCACCGCCGCCGATCTGGACGGCGGCGTTGATCTTGACGAGTGTTTCCGGATCAGCAGGCACCTTCTGCGTCACTGCTCCTGACAGCGTCTCGACGGATTTGTCGATCAGCGGTGACGCTTTGGCTGCTCGCTGAGCAGGGTTGCGCAAAGCATCGATTCCCCCGGCGATGAAGATCGTGGAAAGCAGTGGACGAGCAATTCGACGTACCAGCATGTTTCAAGCCTCCCGATGTAGGTTCGTTTTCCACCCTAGCGATCTCACAAGGAATTGGTCCGGTTCGGCGATCCCGGCACGCCTGACCCGGTCGACGGATTCCTGGTCGCCGAAGCGCGCTGTACTGCGACGATGACTTCTCCACTGATCCGGACGCACCGTTCTGAAGTATCCGTTACCGCGTATCCGCATACGGCGTGTTCGAAGGTGTCACAGTATGCTCACCGTTCGAGCACGATGGTGTTGTGACCACCAAGATGACTCAGAATTTCGGCTCGACCCTTCCCACCGGCTGGGGACAGCTGTCGGACGAGGAGAACGAGAGAAACTGGGCGGTCTTTCGTGACCGCTTTGGGTTCACGCCCGGAATCGACGCACGATCTCGGCCCGCTATCGCCGAGCCCATCCCGTCCGTGGTCTTCGATTTGGGTGCGGCGCCAGCTGCGACTCCAGGGGCGTGGGCCGCTCGCGTGGATGCGATCAACGCCGAAGCGTTGCGCTGTTTTGTCACCGATTGGAACGACGATCCCAACTTCGTCGTTCTGGATTGGCAGCATCCGGGCTACACCTTCGACGCGGAGGCACACGCTGCTGCGAAGGAGCTTGCGGAGTGGCGTGTCCCGGTCTATCCGAACGGTGACTACTACATATTCAGTCGGGACGACTTCACGGAAGGGACCTTCGGCCATCCGTGGGAACGCACGCTGTGTGTGTTCGGGGAACGGATGGTCGAAGGACTCGGCCGGACTCTGTCGACCTGGCTTCCGCGACTTCGCGTCAACGGTGAACAGGTCGACAGCCAAGTCGGTTAGCGGGGTCCAGTACGGAACAGGTGAAACGTCACCAACCGCGTTCGCGCCACTCCGCCAGGTGCGGGCGCTCGGCGCCGAGCGTCGTGTCCTTGCCATGCCCGGGGTAGACGACGGTCGCGTCGTCGTACCTTCCGAACAGCTTGTTTTCCACGTCGTCGAGCAGAGAAGTGAACTTCTCGGGGTCAGCGGTCTTGCCTACTCCGCCGGGGAAGAGCGAGTGTCGTTAAAGGGTAAGATGGACGTGAGCTGGAGGAGTTCCCCTGACAATCGAAAAGGCAACGTCAACGCGTCTTCGCAGCGCAATCTATGCCCGTATTTCGGAGGATCCGCGCGGTCTCGAGTACGGCGTCTCGCGGCAACGGGAGGACTGCGAAGCACTTGCGGCGGCTCGTGGGTGGGAGGTGGTAGCCAGGTATTCCGATAACGACATTTCGGCGCTTAAGGGCAAGGAACGTCCCGGTTATCAGGAATTGATGGCCGCTGCGGATCGAGGTGAATTCGACCAGATCATCGCCTATGGCCTGTCTCGTCTATGGCGTTCTCGTCAGGAACGTGCCGCTGCGATCGGCGCGCTCTCGGAGGCTCGGGTCGGTGTCGCCCTTGTCAAGGGCTCAGATCTCGATCTGACAAGTGCTGCGGGTCGCATGTACGCGGGAATCCTCGGCGAGTTCGACACCGCAGAATCCGAGATTAAGGCTGAACGAGTAAGCCGCGCTGCGCAACAGCGAGCGGAAGAAGGCCGGGCGAATGGCGCATGCGCCTATGGCTGGACTCGTGAGTACTCCCGAGATGCGCAGGGGCGGGTCCTTAGTTGGAAGGACGTGATCAACGAGGACACCGCTGAAGTGGTACGTCGCATCGTCCGTGACCTGCTGGCCGGAGTCACGATTCGGGCGATCGCGGCCAACCTCAACGAGGCAGGAATCGAGGCACCACTGGGCGGTATGTGGATCCCATCGTCGGTCCGCAAGCTTGCCATCCGGGACCTCAATGTCGGCATCCGACGGCATGGCAGTAACACCTATTCTGCCGCGTGGAAACCAATCGTCGACGTAGGGGACCATGCCAAGGTCAAAGCACTCCTGGCCGACCCAAAGCGGCGGACCCAAAAGGCAGCGGCCCGTACGCATCTCTTGACCTTCGGCATCGGCAAGTGTGGTGTCTGTGGTGGGGTGTTGGCGGTCTCCCGAAAGGGCTCTAAGGGCAAGAAGACCTCGCTCTATGTCTGTAAGGACCGGGGTTGCGTCGGTAGACGTGAGGCGTGGGTCGACGAACTGGTTGTGTCGACCGTATGCGCGCGGCTATCGAGGTCCGATGCTCTCGCGATCTTCGACACTGATGACGTTGAATCTGCGGCAGCGCGAGAGGCGGTGGTTGGACTACGCGCGCGGCTGGATGGTGCGGCAGATGCCTATGCCTCGGGTCAGATCGATACGGAGCAATTGGCACGAATCACAGCACAGCTCCGCCCCCGCATAGAGGAGGCGGAGCTGCAGGCACAGCCCTCTGTGGCGGTTCCGACCGTTGTTAACGATCTGATTCGGGCCGCCGACATTCGGGAGGCTTGGGGGTCGTTAAATATCTCGCAGCAGAGGGCGATCTTGGACGCCCTGAGCTTCCAGGTCGTCATCAACAGGGCTCGCGGCGGGCCGGGATTCAAGCCGGACAGCATAGACATCACATGGCTGGGGCTCGAACCCGTCGTCGATTGAATGACATCGGCATACCGCGGTTCGAGCCCCACCGGACCCCGCGACTGACAGGACCTTGCCGGGGTGCGTTCCACTGGCCGACTTGCGTGTCAATGATTAGGAGGTTGTCGGGACGTCCTGCGGCATACCCGACACAGCCTCGTTCCGTTGGGGCGGGTGTAAGTGCTCTCAACCGTCCACGGATGCCCCTGGATGCAGTTCGTCTGGATATCGCTCCGAAGTGACCTCCGAAGGTTCTCGGCTGCTGTGACCGGCTCCAGGTGGTACGGATTGACGCAGGCCCGAACGCGACACAGATGATCCAGCACTAGACCGGTTGGAATCGCACAGACCAAGAAGTCGAACACCCACCTGTGCGCACGGACTTGTCGATTGCCGTCCCAAAACTGTCCATAACCGTCGCGATCCCGGCATGCGCCCCATAGCCAGCAATCGCCTGGAGAATTCAAGATCTTGTCCCAGAATCGATCTGCGGGAGCCAGCGCCGCGGCGGTCATTTAGCGAGCCTGCGATTTGCGTGCCCGAAGATCGCCCGTAGACGAACGATCTGCGCGTTGGACAAAGGCGGGGCTTCGATCGCGATCTTGTTGGCCCTGACGCGGATTGCCTGAATCGTCTCTTCCTTGGCTTCACCCACGGTGATCACCGGCAGTTTGTTGTTCCTGCTTAGCAATCCACGCCACCAAAGCACTTCGGCGGTAATAGACGCGGCGGCCGATCCGGAAGTGTGGGGCGAACGTGTCGAGGGCCCGTTGCTTTTTCTGGGTGCTCCGGGGAATACGGAATTCGGCCTCAACGTCGAGCGGAGTGAGCACTTGATTCTGACAGTGATTCTCGGGCATGACGGTTTCCTTGCGGCCTGCGGTGGCCGTGACCGAACTGAACTGAATGTCCTGCTCGTCAATTCTCTGCCGAGGTGAACCAAAAGACAGCTTGGTGCACTGACTGCCTCTATTGCACCCTCGACGACCCTCAACACTGAAGGCACTGAATGCCGAGAGGCCGTGCGATGTCCTGTGCGCGATGTTGATCAGTGGAAACCACTACCAATCTCCAACAGAGAACGCCCACCCAACCGTCATGGGCGGACCAGACATTGCAGAAACGTACTCACGCAGACGGACGCGGCATCCGGCACCTCTGCACACCCATGGTGTGGGCACGCCGTAGGTGTGGCGCTCAACCGACGCAAGGACGCGGACATTGTTACTGTCCTTGACCATGGTCACGATTCAAATGTGCACAGCAGCGCCGGATACCCGGCGCGCCCTTTTTAGCTGACACCCCAGCGAGGCCCGGGATCATTCCTGCCCGGGCTCCTAGTGTCAGTGCAGATTGGTCTCGTTCTCGCGCAAGCGATATCGGAGATCAGACATGCCCAGGCCGTCGCCACGCGTGACATGGAAACAACGACACCACCCTCAAGGCGCTCCGGCCCGGCGTCCCTCGCCTCTGGTGCAGTCGCCAATGTTCCGCAAGCTCTGGACGAGCACCACACTCACTGCGATCGCGGCCCAGGTCGCCTCCTTCGCTGCCGTCATAGCGATATGGGACGCCACCGGCAGTGTGCTGTGGATGGGGATGCTCGGTCTCGCTAAATCAGTACCGATCATCGTGTTCGCACTTGTCGGTGGCATGCTCGCCGACCGAATCGATCGCCGCACCATCGCTCTCACCAGCACATTCGGCCAGGCAATCGCCTTGGTCGCCATGACAGCGGCAGCACTGAGCCCCGACATTTCACCAGCGGTGATCTTCTGCCTCCTCGCCCTACTCTCCGCCGCATCATCCGTGGGTTCTCCAGCCCGCAAAGCCTTGGTCGTCACGCTCCTACCAGTCGATACATGGGGTAGAGGGTTGGCGCTGACCGCAACCTCCTTTCAACTCAGCGTGCTGCTCGGACCGGCAATCGGCGGAATCGTCGCCGCCACACACGGGGTCGCGGGGTGCTTCGCGCTCGCGACAGCACTGGCAGCCTCGGCTGTCTATGGAATCTTCCGCCTACCGCGCACGCCTCCACAGCCCCGCACCCCGCGACCACGACGCACCTCTGACGGCCTGCTGAGCGGCGTAGGAATCGGATGGCGAACACCGGCCTTACGCAGGGCGTTCCTGGTCGATCTCAATGCCACGATCCTTGCCATGCCTACCGCCCTGTTCCCAGCTCTGAACTCCGAACGTTTCGGCGGTCAGACGTACACGTTGAGCCTGATGTTCGCCGCTCTGGCGCTCGGCGGCATCCTGGCGGGCGCAGCGTCGAAATACTTCGCGCACTCCCGCCGGCCGGCGGCACTGATGTTCGGAGCCGCCTTGATCTGGGCGTTCTCCTTGTTGGCACTCGCCGCCGTCCCACATTTGACTGCGGCCCTCGGTGTTCTGGCCATCGCCGGTGCGGCAGATACCGTCAGCGTTGTCGCCCGAGGAGTGATTGTTCAGCGACAAATAGCCGACACTCACCGGGGGCGGATCAGCGCTCTTGACCACATCGTCGAGATCGCTGGTCCTGAACTGGGCAACGCCCGAGCCGGATTGATCGCCCAAATCACCACCACAACAGTCAGCCTCGCGGCAGGATCGACGCTGTCCGCGCTCGGCGTTCTCGCACTAGCGCTCTCGACGCCCCGCCGACAGCACCATCGAACTACTAGGACTGAAACTCAGACCATCACCGGTGTCCGCAGGAGTGATTGCAGAGAAGATTGAAGCATCGGCGTTCTCCAGCGACTCAAGGACATTGGTTGACAGAAGGTTCGTAAAAGGAGAGGTCGGCGTGGCAAGCTCCCTCTATGATCGGAAATGAACCCGCGGCCGATAAGCACCCGCAGTCTTCGAGCACGCCCACTCAAACGGTTCCTCAACACGTTTGGGAGTTCGCCCAAGAACAGGATGTTTTGAAGCGGACCGCCGATCAGATGCGCGATTACCTCTACGAACTATCGACCGAGGCGACAATTCCAGTGCACACGATCGAAACCCGGGCGAAGAAACTTGCATCGTATATGGATAAGTGTTCGCGCAAGAACGAGCACGGCGAGTTTAAGTATCAGAATCCACGCGCCGAGATCGACGATTGCGTCGCCGCGAGAGTGATCGTTTACACCACACGTGCGAGACAGGACTTCGTCGACCTGCTGCTAACCCGATGCGTGACTCGTGACCACGAGAACCCCGGACACAAAAAGCGCAACGGTTACGACAGTGACCACCTCGTTGTTACGTCGATAGGTGCTCAACACCTGAGCGCTCGGTATCCGGACCTGGCGACCCATTTCCGTCTGCGACCAGGCATTGAGGTGCAAATCCGGACTGTAGCTGGCCATGCATGGGCGGAGTACGAGCACGACGTGCGATACAAATCGCCCGCATACAAGGATCTCGGCGAAGGGGCCCGAAAGCAGATCGACCAGCGATTCATTGAAGCAGGTGGCTTGCGACGCTACCTCGACACGGTGTTCAACGAGATTGACGAACTTTTGCTGCCGACAGACACCGCGGCCGCGGCCGCGGCCGCGGCCGCGGGTGACGATGACACGGATACGTTGGTTTTGACCGAACGCGATGATCGGGCGCTGGATCCAGCCACCCTGACGGAGTTCATGAAGGTTCGGTACCCGAACTCGGAGCCAGGCAGCCATGAGGTAATGCGGGAGTTGCTTGATCAACTGGGCCGCCTTGATGTGAATACCCTCGCCGGGTTGGAAAAGGCACTGGCCCGAACCGACGGCCAAGACGTCGCAGCCCTGATGGACTATCCCGCAGCGGTTTCTGCTGCGCGCCAGCTTGACGATGAGCTGCTCGCAGCGTTCTCTCGTAGCTACGTAGAGGCGGCCGCTCCCGATGAGGTCCGCCAGCAACTGCTGAGGTTGAGACTCCGGCGAGTTGACGGCAAGTTCGCGATTTACGTGTTGGACGTCGAGGGGCGAAACGCCACTAGACCGATAACAGCGGCACGAGCAGTGCGAGATCTGACGCGCATCGCGGCAGAAAAACTCGGACCTGACGCTGTCCAAATTGAGGGCGCGATCGCGTTGAATCGGAGCGATCTTCCAGACCATACGAATCCGCGAGTCGTCCAGTCCGGAAATATCCCGATCTATGTTGCGACCAACCTTGGGCGCTCATACTCCGAATGGCTGATGGCCGAACTTGTCCGTCGGATGCCGGAAGGGCACGTGCGTGTTTTCAGGGCGGGCGATCAGGTGTTTCCCGTCATCGACTAACTCAAGAGTGCTCTCGTGACGACGGCAAAACGGCTGTTGATCGAATATTCAAGGGCGCGAGCCTGAAGGGCGCTTACTTCGAAAGAATCGTCGGTCGTGGCATGACCCCCGTGAAGTGACCCGCAAGTTATGAGAATCCTTCCGCCCTGATC
>NZ_JASHKY010000047.1:0-19421 GCF_030056935.1 Rhodococcus sp. IEGM 1302
CGGCGGGGATGGCGGTGTCGTTGACGTATGCGACGGATCTGTTCGACGAGTCGACGGTTGCCTCATTTGCTGAACGATTCGAGCGGATCATCGGTGCGGTCGTTGCTGATCAGTCGATTGTCTTGGGTGACATAGATATCCTGGATGTCGACGAACGCAGGATGTTGACGAACGCCGATGGCACGACCGAAATGCCTCAAAGTCGGCTGGTCGATATACTTACTGCCGCCTGCGAGGTCGATCCGACTGCGATTGCAGTCCGAGCTGGTAGTCGATCAGTGACTTACGGGGAACTCGATGAGATGTCATCCAGGCTTGCCAGGGTTCTCATCGGACGCGGAATTGGCCCCGAATCCATAGTGCCGCTGGTTTTTTCTAGGTCGTATGAGATGGTGCTCGCGGTATGGGCGGTTGCAAAGTCGGGGGCGGCATACCTACCGATCGATCCCAAACATCCGTCAGATCGAATTGAGCACATGCTCTCGGATTCGGGCGCGTCCTTTGGGCTGACAACCTCCGCTGTCTCGGAAACATTGCCGAAAATTGCTCAGTGGCTGATGATCGATGATGCACTGACAATGGAGATGTGCTCGGCTGAGGAAGCGTCGGCTATCCGCGAAACTGATCGAGTCTCAGTTCTGCGCCCCGAACATCCGGCCTACCTGATCTACACGTCGGGTTCTACGGGCAAACCCAAGGGCGTGACGGTAACTCATTCGGGGCTTCTCGGATTGCTGAATATCGCGAGCGAGTTGTACTCCGTTTCTAGTGAGTCTCGTATTCTCCATAATTGCGCGCCGAGCTTCGATCCATCGGTTCTCGAATGGATGTTGGCGTTCAACGTGGGTGCGACGCTGGTCGTCGTTCCTCCATCTGTGTTGGGTGGTCATGAGTTGGCAGATCTGATCCGTTCTGAAAGTGTCAGCCACGCGATCATCACTCCCGCGGTGCTTGGAACGATGGATCCCGATACCTTGCCTGATCTAGAGGTGGTTTCGGTCGGCGGCGACGTTACGTCTCCGGATCTCTTGGCCAGGTGGGCGCCGGGAAGGTCGTACTTCAATGCGTATGGACCAACAGAGACGACGATCATCTCGACGTATGCCTCATTGATTGCGGAAAGCCCAGTGACAATCGGCTCGCCGATCTCAGGCGTCACAGCGCTAGTGCTGGACGAGCAGCTGAATCCAGTTCCCGTTGGAACTCGCGGTGAGTTGTATTTGTCGGGTGACGTTCTAGCCCGTGGGTACTACGAACGGCGCGGGTTGACTGCTGATCGGTTTGTGGCAAACCCGTATTCGAACGGGGGTGCGCGAATGTATCGCACCGGCGATCTAGTGCGTTGGACCGCTGGAGATACGATGACGACAGACCTTCAGCTCGCGTACGTCGGCCGAAGCGATTTTCAGGTTAAGGTCCGTGGATTCCGAATTGAACTCGGCGAAATCGATTCGGCATTGCTGGCCTACCCTGGCATCGAGCAGAGTGTGACAATCGGCACAGAATTGACCTCCGGCACAACCGCGTTGGTGTCGTACATCGTGCCGACTGACGGGAGCGTAGTCGACACCTCGGATGTAACGAGTTACCTGTCGAAGTCGCTGCCGTCGTACATGGTGTCGTCTGCAATTGTGGTTTTGGACGCTTTGCCGATGAACACCAGCGGCAAGCTGGATCGTAGGTTGTTGCCGTCACCTGTGTTCGAGACAAGGGCGTTCCGTGCACCCGTCACGCACACGGAGCGTCTCGTGGCCGAGGTATTTGGCGAACTCCTCGGGGTCGAGGGAGTCGGGCTGGACGACGACTTCTTCGAGCTTGGCGGTAACTCACTGATCGCGATGCGCGCGGTATCCAGGCTCGGTAGCGCGATGTCGACGGACGTTCCTGTGCGAGTTCTGTTCACCAACTCGGGAGTTAGCGCACTAGCAGACAGCCTCGGAGTTGGAATGCGTGTCGGCTTTGAAACTGATCGCGACAATGCGATTCAGGTGATGATGCCAATTCGTGTGACAGGAACTGAGCGCCCACTGTTCTGCATCCACCCTTTGATGGGGCTAGCGTGGCCTTATGCGCCGCTGTCTGCTCACGTGGACAGAAATGTACCGATATATGGATTGCAGACTCCGGCCTTGACTGAGGAGGGGTTTGACGCAGAGACGTTGTCCGATTACGTGCATCGCTATGCCGACGAGATCATGAAAGTGCAGACAGAAGGGGCGTACCGAATTCTCGGGTGGTCGCTTGGTTGTGTTCTCGCGCAGGGGGTTGCTGCGCGGCTCGAGGAACTGGGTGGAAAGGTCAGCTCGCTGATACTCCTCGACGGTTCGGTCGCGAAAGTGGACGAAGCAGAATTCGCGGACGGTTTGCGTTCTGAGATCGGGAATATCGGTATCGCCCTCCACGAAGACGAGAAGCTGGAGGAATTCTCACTAGAGCGCGCTAGGGAATTGATGTCCCTGGTGGAAGGTGAGACAGTCGGCCTGACGGCTGAACGAATTCAGCGTCTGTTCGTCAGTATCGCCCGGATGCATCGGTTGATGAACGAGTACACCCCGCCGATCTTCGATGGTGAAATTGTGTTCGTCAGCTCAAGCGATGAAGGCTCTGCAGTGATCCGCGCAGAGATTTGGCGTCAGTTTGTCCGAGGCGCCGTTAGTGAGACGCCAGTCGATATTGCACACGTCGATATGATGTCGCCTGAAGGCCTGGCCTTGATCGGCCCGATTGTCAACACGGCATTAAGGCAGATGTGATCGCCCAGAACTTGGAAGCCCGACGGCGGCTCACCTGATCGATCGAAGTCGACGTGGGGTTAACCTGACCACGTCGACTTCCCCTACTATTGGTGTAGATCTTGTGAATTCATTCGGGAAGGCATTTGGACTGGGTTCGACGGCGGACGTCCTAGGGGTCTTCGATGAGATCGTTGGACGAGAAATCCTGCACTAACATTCCTCATACTAAGGCTGACTGTCGTTTGTGTTTTGGCCCTCGGGGTTATTTGCGGCAGAGGATTAGGCGTGCAGCGGGGCGAAGCCCGATTTGACCTGATCCTCCCATGCACTAGTGGCGTATGATCACACGTCACGATCGAGGATCCACACTCTTTTGGGCCCAAATAAGTGACGTCGAAATCACACGCTTCAAATCACCTCGACGATCAAGTGGTTTGCCCGGCTAAATGATTAGCGGGACATCGCCGATCCAGCGAAGGTGAAACGGGCGATCGGGTCTCTTGCCAATGTGAAGTTCAGCCAAGGGCCGACATCCCGGTGCAACTTGTCTCGATCGGGTAGTCTGCCGGAGTGCCGGTGTAATTCTCAGTGGTTATACCCGTTTACAATGAAGAAAAGTATCTCAAGTGGTGCATCGACGCTCTACTGAAACAAATCGAATTCATAACGGAGGTTGTTGTTGTTGTTGTTGTTGTAGAAAAAACTCAAATTACGCTCCAGCGTCGATCTTGAAAGATTATTCTGAAAAGATCGACAAGGTGAAATTGATTTCGGATCTTTTCCGGGGTGACGCAAGCATGTAATGCCGGTTTTGAAAAAAATTCTTCGTTAATTGTTCGGATTGATGTCGATGCCGCAGTTTCTGACGGTTGAGCCAAGTGTGTAATAGATTTCTTTACGTAACGCGATGATATTGCGGGTGCACGGGACTTTCTTATTTCTACGAAACGCCAATGTCAAACTATCGAACTCGGTCGCTTGATCGACAGGTGGAGCCTGGAAAGATCAGGGACATCCGGCCCCTTCCAACTTTGTAGGGAAACAATAAGGCAATTCGTAGAGAAGGCTTGGGAATCAGCGAGGGACGTTGTCAGTGTGTCCGATCAAATTCACGAAGATATTGATTTTACTATGTGTTCATTTATAAGAATTTGGCTAAAGTGCAACTATTGGTAATATGGGCGGAAATAGCGGGTCGCCGAGGATGGCCATCGCCTTTAGGGTATGATTGCTATATTGGTGCTTCGCGTAGGACTTATGCTCGACATGGTATCAAGACTCCGCTGTTGACCGCCCTTCTGGGAATTATTATATTGATGCCATATTGTCCTGTGGCCTTTTCATTTGGCGTACGATCCAGTTAGGGCGCATATGTTCGTGAGGAATCTCTTGCAGTCTAGGAGTGCGCGAGCTTTGCCATTTCCTCAGGCAGATGAGTCAACCAAGTACTGTGACGTGATAGGTCGCTAGGGTCAGTGGGATAGTCCGACTTGCTGGCCGAATTATTGGTTTCTTGTGAGCGAAGTCCCGAAGGTGATTTCGGTTGCGGACCTTGCAGAATTTGACTGCACCTCGGTTGCTGGTCTGTGCTTTTCTGACGATCATGTAAAAGGGGCCTAACGCCGATCGTCACTAATTACATTGGTTCATTACAAACTGTCGATCGAGCGCAAACTTGACCAGATCGAGCGTGTGGTTGTCTCGAACGAGGTCTCCGTGGCTGGTTGTGTTACCAGGGCAAGTGTCTTGAACCCAAACATTATCGACTAACGATCCGGGTCCTTGCGTCAGAAAGGTGGCTTCCGGGGGGGTCGAAATCTCATCACTAGCGGATGCGATGACAGTGTATCTGACACCCGGCTGAGTCTCAGAACCGGAGTTGAGGCTTGTCAAGAATGGCGCGCCATACAATTGCTGAACTCCGGCCGGCCCCCAGATGGCTTGGACCAACAGATCGCCTGGAAGGCCCATCGCAGACAAGGATCGCGCATTCGCCTGAAGTCCTCCGAACGTGGTCCCGTGATTTGTCGCGCCGAGAGTGACAACGGTGTGAACAACGTTTGCAGATGGGTCTGACGCATCTGCCCCACCATCAAACTTCAAATATTGACGGGCCACCACTCCGCCTTGTGAATGACCGACGAGGTCAACTTGACTGGCGCCGGTATGTGATTGCACGGATGCAACAAACGACGCCAATTCACGACTTGAATTGGAAATATCTCGGATCCCCCAGTGCACGACGTTCGGATTGAGAATCTCTTGAGCACCACCGTAATTCAGAGCAAAAACACAGTAGCCAAGGTCCGCGAGCTGAGGGGACAAGACATTCCAGGTGTCGGTCATGCTCATGCCAGTTCCATGGACAAGGACCACCGGGCGGGGATGTTCTGGCGTCGGCTTGCAACTCCAGTCGTTCGCACCAGCGGGCGACGCTCCCATCTCGGCGAACCCGGGCGACGGCTCTGGTTCGGCGATCACATGCGATGGTAGGCAAACCAGCAGTACGGCCGCGACGAGTGAGGGAACTAGGACGCGGCGCAGTTGTTTCATCTGTTTTCTCGATGTCTTCTCGGTACACGATTACGCGTTAACGAATGGATCCGCCGGCGCGGTGGCCGCGTTTTGATACGCGACCACCGCTCGTTATTAAATGCCCAGCGACTGCGCGATGAACGGCCAGGACTTGTGCAGATCATCCTGCCAATAGCCCCACGAGTGCGTACCGACTGGGCGGAAGTCGACCACTGCGGGGATCTTCAAGTCGAAGAGTCGCTTTGCCATGTTCGAGGTGCAGAGATTCGTTGCCAGCTCGATCGGACTTCCGACGACGATCTGATCGAACATTGCAGCGCGGCCGTCCTGAATACGTGGATTCGCTGGTGTGTCGTTGGGGAAGCCTGGCAGCCCGCTCCCGGTGCTCATGTAAATCTGAGTCCCCCGAAGCTTCTCTGCATTAACCAGTGGGTCATGTTCTCGCCAGCCGTCGCTGTCGAACGGACCCCACATGTTCTGGATGTCATCAACCCCGCCGATCCACTCAGTGGTAGTCCTGACGAACTGCTGTCCGAGGGGATCGCTGGTTTGCGCACAGCCGCTGTACGCCGCAACCGACTTGTAGAAACCTGGGTACTCGATGGCCAAATTGAGAACTGAGGTACCTGACATCGAGATCGCTGCCAAAGATTGGTCCCCGTTGCTGCCGAGTTGTTTGTTGAGCAGCGGTGGGAGTTCCTTGCCAAGGAAGGTACTCCACATGTTCTTGCCGAGTTTGGGGTCTTCTTTCTCCCAATCGGTGTAGTACGACAACCGGCCGCCAACAGGCGTTGCAACATTGACATTCTTGTCCTGGAAGAAGTCGACGACGTCAGTCTGGTACTCCCACGTTGCCGAGTCTTCGCCGCCGCCCGCGCCGTTGAGGAGATACAAGATAGGGCGTGGCACGGAGTTGTCCGCAGGCGTGATGACCTGAATCGGAACCGTGCGATCCATGGACGCTGCGTATACGTTGACGATCTGCTGGCGTTCGTTGATTTTTTCGACCGATTCGATGTACGAACCGTCCGCGCTTGACTCAGACGAGTCGCCATCCTGCTGGTGAGCAGGAGTCCCTGCACTCGCAATTCCGACTGGAATCAGCGCACAGGCCATGGTGAGGGCGGCAACTTCAGTTACACGCCGCCACACGGATTGATTCATTCGCGTCAAGTTACTTCCCTCTCGTTGCATGGTCGCATTCGGCGCAATTGCGGCCAGCGTTTGACGTGGTTCTCAGACTGCTAAGTCGGTTATTCGAACGCCATCGTTACGATCGGCAGTTCCGCCAAACCTGGTCGCCGCTGAATTCCAGGTCCTCACGCGGTTTCTGCTGCTCGTCGGAATCCCCTAATCGCCGGGAGAATGAACACTGCCACCATCCCCAGTGACCAGATCAGTGTCTTGATCATAGGCTCGGCCACCGGTCCTCCTAACGACAAACCCTTCATCGCGTCGATCGCCACAGACATGGGTTGTTCAGCGACAATGGGCTGTAGCCACTTCGGATAGGCGATGACGGGTACGAATCCCGAATTGAAAAACATCAACAGAGTGCATGAAATTGAAACAATCTCGACAAGTGGCAGATTCGCGGACACTGTTGCGAGTGCAGTCACCATCATTGCGAAACCAACACCAAACACAATGGGTAGAGCCAGGAGTGCCACAGCCGCGAGAGGGCCTTGGTTAAATCTGAAGCCAAGGGCGTATCCGACGGCGAGGATGACGATTGATGTGACGAGGACGCGGACAGCTTCAGCAATCATGCGTCCGACAAGACCTGAGGCGCGGTGTGCGGGTAGCGTCCAGAACCGGCTGAGCAGTCCGGATGCCTGTTCGCCTTTAAGTCCCACAGCGCTTGCGATCGATCCGAACATCGCGCCGACGAGAATGATCAGCGGCACGGTTCCGAATATGCTTGATTGCCCGGTTGCTGCGGAAATCGAATTGCCCAACACCACCCGGAACATCAAGAGCATGAACGCCGGATACACGAGGGCCTGAATGGTTGTCGAAGGGTCACGCATCCACGTGATCAGCAGTCGTTTGGCCTGAATCCAACTGTGCACGACAAGCGCATTGAGTGAATTCTCCGGCAACGCTTTGTCTGGGTATGGGAAGTTGAACCCCTCAGCAGGGCGGACAACTGCCATGAAACGATCAGTCGGCTCGCTCATGATCGCCTCAAACTTGCCCAGAAGGCGAGCGGTGCAAATACCGCAATCAACCCGATTGTCCACGCCACCACTGGGAACAACACGTTCCAACTTACACCGCCTTGCGCGAGATCACGCATGGCGAATGAGAACTGGGATACTGGTTGATTTCGAACGAATGGGCGGATCCATTCGGGAAAGCCAGTTTCGGGCGCAAATCCGCATGACAGCATCCCGAGGATAAGTTGCGGCAACGTGAGCGCCTGGCTTGTCGCTTGAGGGCTCTTCGACAGCGAGCCGATTGCGTCGCCAGCGAAGGATAGACATGTACTGAAGGCAAGGGCAATCGCGCAGAACAGAGCAGCCTGAGCCAATCCGGCCGAGAATCGGAATCCAATTAAGTGCCCGAAGGTCAACGCCGCGGCAAGGGCAACCGTGGATCGCACAAACCCACTGGATTGGCGGGACAGTAAAGGAACCGGCCCGAACACAGGCATGGTCTTCATTCGGTTGCTGAAACCTGTGATTGTTTCAGTCGAAGCCATTTGGGCAGCAGAGATCGACGTGAAAGCCATGGCTTGCAGCACGATGATGGGCATCAGAAACTGGGCGTAGTTGATGCCCTGAAGCTGCATGACGAACTTCAGCGGGAGGTAGAAGCCGATCGTGAAAATCAGCGGCGCGATGACGGCGATCAACAATTCGTAGCGCTTGACCATCGATTTGACGGTTCGGGCCGTCAGGACCCACCACTGATTGATCGCGGACGGGTGAGGGCGGCGATGCTTGCCGACGCTCAAGGCTTCGGGAACCGCAATTTTACTGAGGGATCCGCCTCGAACCGTGACCTGATCGACCCCGAACTTGGTTGTCGTTGTCACTGTGTCTCACTTACGTGCTGCTCACCTGTGAGTGAGAGGAAGACATCGTCGAGTGACGGGCGGCGAAGTGCGATGTCAGCTAGCGGTATTCGCGCGTGGTCCAAACGGCGTAATGCTTCTGAGAGCGTTCCGGCTCCAACAGGGGCAGGTATGGCGATTCGGCCACTCTCCTGCGCCAGGTCGAATCTGAAGTCACGCGGGACGAGATTTCCGAGTGCGTGGACCGCGTGAGCCAATTGCTGAAGATCCGAAGGGACGATCTCACAGAAGCTTGCACCGGTTCGAGCCTTCAGTTCATCGGCCGTTCCCTCGGCGATGACCGCGCCTTTGTCGATGACGATGATGTTGTCGCTGAGTAGATCCGCTTCCTCGAGGTACTGAGTTGTCAGGAGCACCGTGATGCCCTGTTCCTTCAGTGATTGGACCAACGACCAGACGCTCTGTCGACTTCGCGGATCCAGACCAGTTGTCGGTTCGTCGAGGAAGACAACCTCGGGTCGAACGACGAGACCGCACGCGATGTCGATTCGTCGCCGCATACCACCCGAATAGTTTCGTACGACGCGCGATCCGGCCTCGACGAGATCGAACTGCGAGAGAAGGTCGGCAGCCCGGACCTTCGCCGACATCCTGTCGAGTCCCATCAAGCGACCGAACAGTTCGATGTTCTCGCGCCCTGTCAGCGAATCGTCGAGAGCCGCAAATTGGCCCGTCATCATGATGGAGCGTCGAACCTCGGGTGCGTTTCGCACTACGTCGTAGCCTGCAACGGTCGCGCGCCCACTGGTTGGGCGGATGAGCGTGGAAAGCACCTTCACCGTGGTGGTCTTGCCTGCGCCGTTCGGGCCCAGGATTCCGAGCACTGTGCCGCGTGGGGCGACGAAGTTGATCCCCCGCAGCGCGTGCACGTTCTTGAAAGACTTATGTACGTCCTCCACTAGTACTGCTGCGTCCGTGGAAAAGGGCATCAACACTCCGCTGTCTGCATGGTCGGAACGGGCACGCGCTCCCGACGGGCGCACAGATGCCTTCTGTCTCATATCTGCGTTCTCCGGTCAGATGTTACCGGAGGGGTTGGCCGGAACTTCGGTCGTCGAGCTCAGTCGTCTGTGGGAAACGGGTCTGCCAGCGACTCTGCAGGCGTCGATCACCCTGAAATTCACCTTGTGTCAAAAGTCACATGCGCTTGATCCGGCTGATTTCTAACATCTTCGATCACGTTGCCAGGCGATAGGGTTGGTATTAGCGCAGGTAGTTCTTCTCGATTGCGAATAGGATGGTCTTGCCTGGTTCGCGGGTTAATCCGCTCCATGTCCGTTTTTTCCAGCGGGCGCTAGGGCAGTCGCGGTTGGCAATCCGTGCTTTTATCGACAAATGGCGAACTCGACACTTTCGGCCGTAGGTCGTGAACATGACGAGTGCGAGTACATTGCGATTTGCGTTGACGCATTGTTGGCGCGGTGGCTACGTCGACGATATTATAGTCGTGGGCATTAATTGTCCGATGACACAGCAGAGTCAATCAAGAATATGTTCGGCGGAGTCGAAGATTTACACGTAGCGGCATTATCGGTCGAATCGACGCGGAGATAATCGTGAGGCTCGGGCGGGCTGAGGGTGTGCACGAACTCTTTTGTCGTCACGAAGATTTCTTCCGAATAATGCATGACCTAGGTTGTGAAATTCTAAGTGAGCCCCGATCGAGGTGCAATCTTTCCGTACAGGGCTTGAATCCCACTGTAATCCTGTAGGAATAGTGAATTTTCTGTCGCAGATTCGACGTCGTCGAGCATCTTCTGTCCGCCGGTTACGGCTTCGATCTCCATGATTGCTCGCCACGCGCCGAAGTCGGTCCCGCTGAAAGCGCGCATGGCGCCCTCGAAGCCTTCCAACAGATAGCTGCGATCTCCACGATCCAGGGAATCCCAGACCAGCACCGCCAGTTCCCCGGCAATCGAAGCATGGCAGTACTCGTCGCGAGCGTGCAACCGGATTGTCGCGCGGTTGATCGACTGAACGCCCGGATCGTCCGAGATCAGGTCGAGGTATGCGGTGATCGACACCTCGGCGACGGTCATGAACGCCAACTGTGTCAGGGCAATCTTGCGAGGCCCCTCGGCTGCGTCGAGGGCTTGCGCCTGCGTGCGGACCGTCAGGACGTCGGGCAATGCCTTGGCCGGCAGCCCCCAGCCCCTGCCTCGACGGGTCGCTGAACTGGCATTGAAGTGCATGAGCGTGTGATATTGCTCGTCGACCATCGCCTGATTGACCGCCACTGCAGCCCAATCTCCGAGACCGACGTTAAGTCGGTCTTCGGCGAGAACGTCGAAGCCGGGATTGACGACGTACTTCTCGATGTCCATGACGTTCTTGTTGAACGCGATCCATGCCCAGGCTTGCAGGCGTTGCTTCTGCTCGGGGCTCAATGCCAGGTAGATCGGATGCTCCGCGAACGGGAGAAGTGCTTCGGGGTAGTCGGACAACGACGAATCGAAGAGATCGTCCAGTTCCGGCTCCGCCTTCTTCACGGTTGCCCGGCGCGCCCAATTGCTCGCAAGGCGGCGGACGATTGCACTCTCGACCGGATCGGAGGCGTCGTACTCCGGGAGGCTGGGCGGACTCACTCCAGGTCTCATCGTGCCCTACTCTCTGTGCCCTTCGGCGATCTCTCTGTGCCCTTCGGCAATGCGATCGAACAAGCTCTGGCACTCCGCGTTCAATTCGCCTGAGCGATTGTCGAGCGCTGCGTCGGCGGTTTTCATCAGCGTCGTGAAGTCGCCGAGGGTTTCGGCCGCCCTGTCCACCTGTGCGGTGGCATCGAACAGTGCTTTTCGTGTCGCACCTGCATACGGATTGCCCGCTTGCACGTCCCAGTACACCTCCGGCTCGCCGCCGGCTACACGCGCCAGGAGCGCGAGCAAGGTCCGATGCGGGGGAGGGGCGACCGCGAGGAGTTCGTCCGCGGAAACTCCGAGTTCGGCCAGGGCAACGCCGAAAGCCAGCACCGACGCGTGTGTCAGAACCTGGGTAGCTGCGGCCAACCGGTCGTGACGATCGGCGTCCATCACCGCGACCGACGCGCCCCACGAGCGCACGACGTCGAGGAATCTGTCGGACTGCGGACCGCCGACGTACGGCACTGCGATGACGGCCCGACCGCGTGGCCCGAGCGACGGACGGAACATGGGGTTGAGTCCGAGGAACTCCACTTCTCGGCCGGCGTCGGCGATTGCTGCGTCCATCCGCGATTTGACCGACAGCGTGTCCACAACGAGAGCGCCGGATGTCCGAAGGCTCGGTAGTGCGGCTAGAGCGACCTGTTCGGGAACCGCGAGCACGATGATGCGCGAGGACTCCACGTGCGCGAGGACTTGCTCACTGGGTTTCGTGATGTCTCCGACGACTACATCTCCGTCGGGATCGCTGCCTGCTGGGTCGACGACGGTGACGGTCGACCCCCCGGCGCGAAGCAGTTCGACGAACATGGATCCGACGGCACCCAGCCCGCCGACAACCGTCGCTGTGCCTGATGTCGCCGTCATGGCTGGATCTACCCGCCGTACTCGAGGACCCGCGAGGACACCGCATCGAGCGCACGGAGCAGCGTGGACGCCTTGACCGTGGTCTCGTCGAATTCTTCTTCCGGATCGGACAACGCTGTGATGGCACCGCCGATTCCGAAGGTCACGCCGCTCTCGGTGCAGACCAGCGACCGGATCACGATCGAGAGGTCCGCGGCGCCACCGAGCGCGAAGTACCCGATCGATCCCGAGTAGACCCCACGTGGGCCGGATTCGAGGCGGTCGATGATCTCCATCGTCCGTACCTTCGGGGCGCCGGTCATCGATCCACCGGGGAACGCGGCACGCACACAGTCCACCGCCGACGACCCCGGACTCAGATGTCCGCGCACCGTCGACACCATTTGGTGAACGGACGAGTACGACTCGATCGCGAACAGCCTCGGAACGTGGACACTTCCCGGAACGCAGACCTTGGTGAGGTCGTTGCGGGTGAGGTCCACGATCATCAGGTTCTCGGCGCGGTCCTTCTCGCTGTCGAGCAGGTCCTGCCGTAGGGCAGCATCACGCGCTCGGGTGACGCCGCGCGGGCGGGTCCCTTTGATCGGCTTGGACTCGACGTTGCCGGCCGAGTCGACACGAAGGAACCGCTCAGGCGAGGCCGAGACCACCGAGATGCCGGTGAAGTCGAGAAGTGCGCTGTACGGCGTCGGATTGATCGAGCGCAGATACTCGAACGCCTGCTGTGCATCGATCGTCTCGTCGACGCTCGCCATGTTGGTCAGACATACCTCGTAGGACTCACCTGCCCGGATCTCCGAGAGGGCCGTTCCGATCAACGACAGGTACTGATCGCGATCATGCCGAAGGCGAGCCTGCGTCCAGACGGTGTCGCTGATCAGCGGAACGGGGGTGCGTTCCGGAAGGTCCGCGCCGATCCGCGCCAGGGTGTCGACGGTCGATTCGAGCCAATCGTCATAGCCGGCGTCCCGGACTTTCTCGCGCAACCTCAAAACGTGAGTGCGGCCCGCGGTGTGATCGATGACGACGGCGCGATCGGCAAACACCAGGGCGGCATCAGGAGTGGGTGCCGGATGGACTGCCCTTCCTCCGGTCTGTGCTTTCAGTTCGTAGCCGAGGTAGCCCACGTAGCCGAGGTTGAAGTCGAGTTCCGGATGCGAGGGCACGAAGCGTGTCGCGAGTTGTGCGTCCAAGTAATCGAAGAACTGAACTCGAATGTGCTCGTCGGACAAGCCTTTTCGGCTGACAGTCAGTACCTCGGCTTGCACGTCGTACGTGATGAACTCGGCCAGCGGCCCCGACGAATCGCCGAGAATCGAAAAGCGCGCACTCGGCTCTGCGGTTGCCGCGCGGTCCAGCCAGAACGCGTTCGGGCCGTCGGCGAACAGTGCTGCATAGGCCGCCGACGGGTCCACTGCAAAATCGAGAGTCACGTCGTCGACGTCGTAGTTGATCGCCGGCCGCAGGTCGGGTGTTTGCGGAACAGGTTCGGGTCGGATCACCGAATCCAGAGTGCGTCCGACGGACAGATCGCGGAAGTTCGCGAGCAAATCTATGCCGAACTCGGTGCTGATGGACTCCGGATGGAACTGAACGCCCCACATCGGCTTGGTCCGGTGCCGGACACCCATGAGCAGACCGTCGGACGTCCACGCGGTACGAACGAAGGCGTTCGGCAGATTCTCGACGGTCAACGAGTGGTAGCGAACAGCTCGGAACGGCGACGGAAGTCCGGCAAAGATGCCCGAGCCGTCGTGATCGATCAGCGAAATTCGGCCGTGCATCGGGACGGGCGCAACCACCACGTCCGCGCCGAACAACTCGCACAGGCCCTGGTGGCCGAGACAGACACCGAGAAGTGGGAGAGGCGCTTCTTCGATGAAACGGCGGCTGATTCCGAAATCACGGTCGCGATCCGGCCGGCCGGGACCTGGGGAGATGACCACGTTGTCGTACGACGCGAGATCGAGGGAATCCCAATCCACGTCGTTGCGGACCACGGTCGGCACAACCCCGTTGACCTCGGTCAACAGGGTGAACAGGTTGTAGGTGAACGAGTCGTAATTGTCCACCAGAAGGGTGCGGGAACTCATGTCGATGATCCTGATCTCGGTCCGACGGATTCCCGAACAGTGTCCTCCTCCTCAACAGGTGCGTTGATCACCAGGTCTTCGAGTCGACAGGTCTCGGCAATCATCAGCTCGTACAGGGCGTTGAAGAAGTCAGGAGAGAGGTCGTGTCTACGAGCGAATTCACGCGCCCGCTCCTGCACGACGCGCACGCGGCCGGGTTGCATCATCGGAACCTCGCGGGAGCGCTTCCACTCGCCGATGCGCAGGCAGAGTTCCAGCCGCTGCCGCACCGTCTCGAGTAGTAGAGCGTCGATGGCGTCGAGGTCGCGCCGGAAGCTGTCCAATCCCTCGGCCTCGTCCGGATACGACGAGGTCTGCGTGCCTGCTTCGGAACTCGTTGTGGTCAAGAACTCTTCCACGAGGCCTCCCGGTGCTCGGCGTGACGCGAGGTCGACAATGTGGTGCCCGGAACGCAACCCACCTCCGGACACCGGCACCCCGACCGACCATCGCCGTTCGGGGAGGTGTTCCACGATCGTCATTCGCCGAAACCTGCGGTGGTGCCTAATTCTGCGAAACCTGTTTGGCGGGCGAATCAGGTTGCGATGCAGGCGGGTTCGTGAGTGCCTACTTGGGGGAGACCCAGGTGGTGATTTCGGCGTGGACTACTTCCTTGCCGCCCCGGTCGAAGATCGAGATGGGAACGAGAAGTTCCGTGCCACTCTCGATCGCCGCGAAGTCCGGCAAAGTCTCGAGTCGGGCGACCGCCCGCAGGCCGGTCTCGGCCTTGGCGAGGTAGTCGACCTTCATGGACTTGGGGATCCAGCGGTGCGAGTTCGGAACCGTCGCTTCGCTCAGCATGCCCATCGCGACCTCCGCGAGGTTGCAGGCAGCGATCGCGTGGAAAGTGCCGAGATGATTGTGGACGCCCCACCATTTGGGGGAGCGGACCTCGCAGAGCCCTGGTTCCAACTTGGTCACCCGGGGGAGAACAGAGGCGAAATAGGGCACGCGAATGGACATCGCCGCCGAGAAAACTGCATGTCCGAGGGCGTTGTCCGGCAATTTCTGCCATCCGCGATAGGTAGGGCTGGAGGTAGTCATAGGCGTATCTTACTTCTGAGTAAGGTTGTTGTCGCGCAGCTCACTCGGAAAAGGCAGTTCGGGGGAGTTGAGGATTTGGGCCAGGTACGGCATACTGGTCGGGTTGCCTTGTCCGGGACGCGGTCGATTGCGGCCGTGATCGGGTAAGGGTAAGACGTCACAGACGATCGATCGCAGATCCCGTCAGGGTAATCGGGTCAACGACTGTGACCATGCAAGACGAGAAGTAATGCAGGACGGAAGCAGTACCTACTTTGTGTTCGACATCGAACACGTCCGGTACGCATCACGCGCCAGATAATCGAAAGATTGTCCGGCGCAGGATGAGTGAGAAGGCGACACGCCCGACCGCGTGTACCGGAGAACAATGACAAACGAACAGCGGCAGCAGATCCTGATCTCGATCCGAATCTCGGTACTCCCGAGAACTTGGACTTGGTCCCGATCGCTTCAGTGTTCGTCGTGTCATCGTCCAGGCAAGGACTGTGCAGACGAGGTAGCTCGAGCCTGACCAGGCGGGCTACGAAACGCGGCAAGAAAAGGACACTAAGCGTGGCGGGACAAAAGATCCGCATCAGGCTCAAGGCCTACGACCACGAGGCGATCGACGCGTCAGCGCGCAAGATCGTCGAGACGGTAACCCGTACGGGTGCCCGCGTCGTTGGACCTGTGCCGTTGCCGACCGAGAAGAACGTATATTGCGTCATCCGCTCGCCGCACAAGTACAAGGACTCGCGCGAGCACTTCGAGATGCGTACTCACAAGCGGCTGATCGACATTCTCGACCCGACGCCGAAGACGGTTGACGCGCTCATGCGCATCGACCTTCCGGCCAGTGTCGACGTGAACATTCAGTGACGGCGGAGACAAAAACAATGACTGATACCAAGATCAAGGGAATCCTGGGCACCAAGCTCGGCATGACCCAGGTCTTCGACGAGAACAACCGGGTTGTCCCGGTCACCGTCGTGAAGGCTGGGCCGAACGTCGTAACCCAGATCCGTACCGAAGAGCGTGACGGCTACAGCGCCGTTCAGCTCGCGTTCGGCGCCATCGACCCGCGCAAGGTGAACAAGCCGACTTCCGGCCAGTTCACCAAGGCTGGTGTGACCCCGCGTCGCCACGTAGTGGAGCTCCGCGTTGCGGACACCTCCGACTACGAGGTCGGCCAGGAGCTCACCGCCGAGGTCTTCGAGGACGGCGCATACGTCGACGTCACCGGAACCAGCAAGGGCAAGGGCTTCGCCGGAACCATGAAGCGTCACGGCTTCAAGGGACAGGGCGCGTCGCACGGTACCCAGGCTGTTCACCGCCGCCCGGGCTCCATCGGTGGCTGTGCAACTCCCGGCCGCGTGTTCAAGGGCATGCGCATGTCCGGACGCATGGGTAGCGACCGCATCACGACGCAGAACCTCTCGGTCCACAAGGTGGATGCAGAGAACGGCCTGCTGCTGATCAAGGGTGCGATCCCCGGCCGCAAGGGCGGCCTCGTGATCGTCAAGAGTGCAGTGAAGGGTGGTGCACGGGCATGACCAGCACCGAGACCAAGTTGACCCTGGACGTCAAGGTCGCCGGCGGCAAGACCAACGGCACCGTCGATCTCCCCGCTGAGATCTTCGACGCTCCGGCCAACATCGCGCTTCTCCATCAGGTTGTCGTCGCGCAGCTCGCAGCTGCTCGTCAGGGAACCCACTCCACCAAGACCCGCGGCGACGTCCGCGGCGGTGGCAAGAAGCCGTACCGCCAGAAGGGCACCGGCCGCGCACGCCAGGGCTCGACTCGCGCACCGCAGTTCGTCGGCGGCGGAACCGTTCACGGCCCGCAGCCGCGTGACTACAGCCAGCGCACCCCCAAGAAGATGAAGGCAGCCGCTCTTCGCGGAGCCCTCTCTGACCGCGCACGCAACGAGCGCATCCACGTCATCACCGAACTGGTTGCAGGGCAGACGCCTTCGACCAAGGGCGCAATCGCGTTCCTCGGCGAGATTTCGGATCGCAAGAAGCTGCTGCTCGTCG
This sequence comes from Rhodococcus sp. IEGM 1302, assembly GCF_030056935.1. NCBI lineage: Bacteria > Bacillati > Actinomycetota > Actinomycetes > Mycobacteriales > Nocardiaceae > Rhodococcus > Rhodococcus sp. IEGM 1302. The sequence goes on from NZ_JASHKY010000047.1 coordinate 17,044, forward strand.
TGGGTCGCCAGGATGTAGCCGCTTGGAAGAGCGTGCAGAACCTGGAAGGCGTGCATCCCATTGCACCCGACCAGCTCAACACCTACGACGTGCTCAATGCAGACGATGTCGTGTTCAGCGTCGAGGCACTCAACGCGTTCATCCACGGGCCCGCAGAGAGCGCTCAGAACAAGGAGGACGCCAAGTGAGCACCATCGCTGACCCCCGCGACATCCTGCTCGCTCCGGTCATCTCCGAGAAGTCCTACGGACTGATCGAGGAAGGCACCTACACCTTCCTGGTGCACCCGGACTCGAACAAGACGCAGATCAAGATTGCCGTCGAGAAGGTCTTCGGCGTCAAGGTGACCAGCGTCAACACCGCCAACCGTCAGGGCAAGCGTAAGCGGACCCGATTCGGTTACGGCAAGCGCAAGGACACCAAGCGCGCGCTCGTGACCCTGTCCGCTGACAGCAAGCCCATCGAGATCTTCGGAGGACCGGTCGCGTAAGCGCCGGGACTTGACGAGACATAGAGGACGAGAAGACTCATGGCAATCCGTAAGTACAAGCCGACAACACCGGGCCGTCGTGGCTCGAGCGTCTCGGACTTCGCCGAGATCACTCGGTCGACCCCCGAGAAGTCGCTGGTTCGCCCGCTGCACGGTCGCGGTGGACGTAACGCACACGGTCGTATCACCACCCGTCACAAGGGTGGCGGACACAAGCGTGCATACCGACTGATCGATTTCCGTCGCAACGACAAGGACGGCATCCCGGCAAAGGTCGCTCACATCGAGTACGACCCCAACCGCACAGCAAACATCGCACTCCTGCATTACGCAGACGGTGAGAAGCGCTACATCATCGCCCCCAAGGGCCTGGTGCAGGGTTCACCGGTCGAGTCCGGTGCAGGCGCCGACATCAAGCCGGGCAACAACCTGCCGCTGCGCAACATCCCGACTGGTACCACCATCCACGGTGTGGAACTGCGTCCCGGCGGCGGAGCCAAGATGGCTCGTTCCGCAGGCGCCAGTATCCAGCTCCTCGGTAAGGAAGGCAGCTACGCCACGCTGCGTATGCCTTCCGGTGAAATCCGTCGCGTCGACGTGCGCTGCCGCGCATCCGTCGGCGAGGTCGGCAACGCCGAGCAGTCGAACATCAACTGGGGCAAGGCCGGCCGTATGCGTTGGAAGGGCAAGCGCCCGACCGTTCGTGGTGTCGTGATGAACCCGGTCGACCACCCGCACGGTGGCGGCGAGGGCAAGACCTCAGGTGGACGCCACCCGGTCAGCCCGTGGGGTAAGCCTGAAGGCCGTACCCGCAAGAACAAGGCAAGCGACAAGATGATCGTCCGTCGCCGCCGCACCGGCAAGAACAAGCGCTAGGAGGGAGTGAAGGATGCCACGCAGCCTTAAGAAGGGCCCGTTCGTCGATGACCACCTCCTCGCGAAGGTGGATGTACAGAACGAAAAGGGAACCAAGCAGGTCATCAAGACCTGGTCCCGTCGTTCGACAATCATCCCGGACTTCATCGGCCACACGTTTGCAGTTCACGACGGCCGCAAGCACGTCCCCGTGTTCGTTTCCGACTCCATGGTCGGACACAAGCTCGGAGAGTTTGCACCGACCCGCACGTTCAAGGGTCACATCAAGGATGATCGGAAGGCGAAGAGGCGATGAGCAACACCGAAACCGCCAACCCGACTGCCAAGGCTGTAGCGAAGCACGTTCGCGTTACGCCGATGAAGGCACGTCGAGTTGTGGACCTGGTCCGCGGGCGCTCGGTTGAAGACGCCCTGAACATCCTGAAGTTCGCGCCGCAGGCAGCGAGCGAGCCGGTCGCCAAGGTGATCGCCTCCGCAGCAGCCAACGCCGAGAACAACCTCGACCTCGACCCCAGCACGCTTGTCGTTGCTACGGCGTTCGTGGACGAGGGCGCGACCCTCAAGCGGTTCCAGCCGCGTGCACAGGGACGTGCGTTCCGTATTCGCAAGCGCACCAGTCACATCACCGTGATCGTGGAGAGCCTGCCGAAGACCGGAACATCGACCCGTAATCGCCGGAAGGGAAGTGCTCAGTAGTGGGCCAGAAAATCAACCCGCACGGCTTCCGTCTCGGCATCACCACCGACTGGAAGTCTCGCTGGTACGCAGACAAGCAGTACGCGGAGTACGTCAAGGAAGACGTCGCGATCCGTAAGCTCCTCGCCACCGGCATGGAGCGCGCAGGAATCGCGAAGGTCGAAATCGAGCGCACCCGTGACCGTGTTCGCGTGGACATCCACACTGCACGTCCGGGCATCGTCATCGGCCGCCGCGGCGCCGAAGCCGATCGCATCCGCTCCGAGCTCGAGAAGCTGACCGGCAAGCAGGTTCAGCTGAACATCCTCGAGGTCAA